>NZ_RAWQ01000133.1:0-29534 GCF_003668965.1 Corallococcus sp. AB030 | reverse complement strand
GCCCGCGCCCCACGCCGGGCAGCTACCCCACCGCCGCGGACGTGGCGAACATCGCCGCGATGCAGGACCCCGTCGCGCGCAACCTGGCCATCACCCAGGGCTACCACGACCTGTCCGACGCCATGGGCACGCTCCTGGGCAAGGAGAACGCCAACTGGTCCACCTTCGCCACCTGGGCCTCGAAGCAGGCCGGCGTGAGCATCCGCCAGGAGGACATGCCCAAGCCCTTCGTGGACGCCCTCAAGGGCGGCGGCGTCGTGGGCGAGGCCATGTCCAAGGTGGACGACCTGCTGCGCAAGCTGGGCCTGCCCGCCATGCCCACCGGCGACATCGCCAAGGCCGGCGCGGACGCGCTCAACAACGTCAGCAAGGCCATTGGCGACGGCAACCAGTTCGTCTTCAAGGAGGTGGGCCACGAGTTCGCCCGCTTCGTGGAGACCTTCCAGGGTGACACCCAGCTGGACCCCGCGAAGCTCCAGCAGTACCTGGACGGGTTCCCCTCGGACAAGCCGCTGCTCAAGGAAGCCTTCGGCACCTACGCGCAGGCCATGTTCGAGAAGGATCCGAACAAGAAGGCCGAGATGATGCTCCGGGCCAACGACACCGTGGGCCTGCACGAGCAGACCCAGCTCCAGGGCTTCGTGGAGAAGGCGCTCAACGCCCCGGTGAAGGAGATCTTCGCCAACATCCTCAAGAAGAGCATCGAGGCGGGCGCCAACGCCCTGCCCTTCCCCGCCAACCTCGCCGCCAAGGCCGCCATCAAGACGGGCGCGGTGGACCTCGTCGTCAACCCGCTGGTGGACAAGCTGGCCGGAGTGTTCCGGGGCATCGCCACCGAGCACATGATGAAGCTCGCGGTGCCCGGCGGCGCGCTGAAGCTGGGCAACGACTTGCCGCCCCCCGCCGGAATGGAGTCCACGCTCTTCCCGCCGCACCTGCGCACCATCGAGGATCCGAAGCTGAAGGAGCTCCTGGGCCGGCTGGACAAGACTCCCGACAGCCTCACGGGCACCGCCGCGAAGGACTGGAGCAAGCTGGACCAGCGGATGAACTACATCGTGGACCTCTTCCGTTCGCGCCAGTCGGATCCGCACCTCTTCGACCAGCCCTTCGGCAAGGAGGCCCACTACCCCGTGGCGCCGTCCAAGCCGCGCCCGGTCGCACCCGCGGTGTCGTAGTCCCTGCTCCCACCCATGGGAGATTGTTCGCCGCCGTGAATTCTCAGCGGCGGACTGCGTCCATCAAGGCATCCGACGCACTTGATGGAGCCCCCCATGTCGAAGTCGAAATGGCTGCTGGCAACGATGGCGCTGTCCCTCCCGGCCCTGGCTCACGCAGGCGGTCCCCGCGGCAACAACCACGAGCAGTCCCGTGACCGTCAGGAGCTGAGGCAGGACGCGCGCGAGACCCGCGATGATCATCAGGACCTGCGCCAGGTGGAGTCGCTGCTCTCCCGCTACGACTCCGCCCGTGGCCGCGCCGCGCGCCGCGACCTGCTCCAGGTGGAAGAGGACCTGCGCCGCTACGTGTCGTCGGAGCTGAACGAGACCCGCCGCGAGCTGTCCCAGGACAAGCAGGAGGCCCGCTCCAGCGCCCGCGAGGTGCGCCACGACGGCAACCGCTACGACGACCGCAAGGACCACCGCGACGACGTGCGCGACGCCCGCCAGGAGTCCCGCGCCCTCCAGCAGACGCGCTCCATCTCCCAGGAGCTCAACAACCTCTACGGACGGATGGACAGCGGCAGCCTCAGCCGCAAGCGCATGCTCATCGCTGACCTGGTCCAGCTCGCTCGCACCGAGACGGCGCAGAACCGCCAGGAGACGCGCGAGGACCGCCGCGAGGCCCGCGAGGACAGCCGCAGGTACTGACCCCGCGTCACGCGTCCTCGGCGGCGGTGAAGCCCTCCAGCCGCTCGATGCCCAGCTTCTTCATCCGGCTCTGCAGCGTGGACGGCTTGAGCCCCAGCAGCGCCGCCGCGCCGCCTTCACCGTAGACGCGGCCCCGGGTGAGCGTGAGCACCCGCAGGATGTGCTCGCGCTGCACCGCCGCCAGCGTGGGCACCTTCGCCCCCGCGGGCAGCGGCGCCGGGGTCTCCTCCACCGACGCCGGGCCCGACACCTCCCGCGCGCGCTCGCCGTTCGCCAGGTCGAAGGACTGCGCCGTCAGCTCCTGGCCGCGCGTGAGGATGGTGGCGCGCTCCAGCGCGTTCGCCAGCTCGCGCAGGTTGCCCGGCCAGTCGTAGGACGCCAGCCGCGTCAGCCCTGACGCCGTCACCCGCATGCCCCGCCGGCCCGTGCGCTTCGCCTGCTCCTCCAGGAGGAACGCGGTGAGCTGCGGCAGGTCCTCGCGCCGCTCGCGCAGGGGCGGCAGCCTCAAGGGGAAGACGCTCAGGCGATAGAAGAGGTCCTCGCGGAAGCGCTTCTGCGCGATGGCCTGGTGCAGGTCCACGTGCGTCGCCGCGAGGATGCGCACGTCCGCCCGCACCGTCTTGTCGCTGCCCACCGGCTCGAACGACTTCTCCTGGAGCGCGCGCAGCAGCTTCGCCTGCAGCTCCACCGGCAGCTCGCCAATCTCATCCAGCAGCAGCGTGCCCCCGTGTGCCATCTGGAAGCGGCCCGCCCGGTCGCGGTTCGCGCCGGTGAAGGCCCCCTTCACGTGGCCGAACAGCTCGCTCTCCAGCAGGCCCGCCGGAATGGCCGCGCAGTTGAGCGATACGAAGGGCTGGTCCGCCCGCGAGCTCCAGCGGTGGATGGCCCGCGCCAGCCGCTCCTTGCCCGTGCCCGTCTCGCCGGTGATCAGCACGGGCGTGTCCGTCTCCGCCACCTGACGCGCGCGCAAGGACAGGTCGCGCATCACCGGACTCAGGGACGTCTCCAGGATGCCTTCCGAGTCCCCTCCCAGCTGCGACTCCAGCAGCTTCGCGTGCTCGTGGTCCTGGCGGTGCAGCCGCTCCGCCGTCGCTCGCTGCTCCGCGCCCTGGAGCGCGGTCGCCAGCATCTGGCCGTAGACCTCCACCAGGTCCACCACCGGCTGCGCGTACGTCTCACACTGCACGCGGTCCAACGTGAGCACGCCATAGCAGCGCTCCCCCGCGCACAGCGGCACCACCATGCACGAGTGCCCCGCGGGCAGGTCCAACACCCCGTCGAACGGGTCGCCGTCCCCGTGCGAGTGGTCCTCCTCCGTGAAGGCCCGCGCCCGCCGCGTCTCCAGCGCCTGCTTCAAGGACGGGAAGTCCGCCAGTTGCAGCGAATGCTTGCGCACCGCCTGGTTCGCGAGCGGGCCGCGCGCCGCCACCGCCTCCAGCCGCCCCTCCTTGAGGAGGAACAGCGTGGCCAGGTCGAAGGGCACCACGCGCGACACCCAGTCCAATCCCCGACGGAGCAGCTCTCCCACCCCTTCTTCGGTGGTTGCCAGCTCGACCAGCTCCCGAGCATCCTGCGTCACTTCCGGGTGGCGCCCCATCAGTTCATCCGGCATGTGTTAGCGATAATAGCGGCCCACCGAAATTGCAGTGGCGAAAGGCACCGGGATTTCGTTATTCACCAGTCCGGCGTCACCGCCCCGCCGGTGCGAATCTCAGGGGGAGCTGTAACCTCCTGGAATCAGGGCAGTTGATGCGCTGGCACGGTGGCTGCTTTACCCGGTAGCAACTCATCACCTCTGGGGTGGACCACGGTGGCCCGCCCCCCATCCCCAAGGAGTCGAATCCCATGCTGACCGTTGGCGACAAGCTTCCGAACTTCAAGCTGAAGGGCACCGTGAGCCTGGAGAAGAACAAGGAGTTCCAGGACATCTCCAACGACACGTACAAGGGCAAGTGGACCGTCCTGTTCGCGTGGCCGAAGGACTTCACGTTCATCTGCCCGACGGAGATCGCGGAGTTCGGCAAGCACAACAAGGACTTCCAGGACCGCGACGCGCAGGTGCTGGGCCTGTCCACCGACAGCGAGTTCGTGCACCACGCGTGGCGCACGCACCACCCGGACCTGAAGAACCTGCCCTTCCCCATGCTGGCGGACATCAAGCGCGAGCTGTCCAGCGCGCTGGGCATCCTGCACAAGGAAGAGGGCGTGGCCCTGCGCGCCACGTTCATCGCGGACCCCGAGGGCATCATCCGCCACGTGTCCGTGAACGACCTGTCCGTGGGCCGCAACGTCAAGGAGACCGTCCGCACGCTGGACGCGCTCCAGACCGACGAGCTGTGCCCGTGCAACTGGCAGAAGGGTGAGGAGACGCTCACCACGAAGCTGCAGAAGGCGGGGTAAGGCACCATGGCTTCGCTCGAAGTCGTCCGCAGCGAGCTTGCGGACGCCCACAAGGACACCCGCCTCAACCTCTCCGCGGTCCTGGAGAGCACGACCCTCACCCCCGAGCAGCGCTGGGGAACGGCCGTGGCATGCGCCTTCGCCGCCCGGAACGAGCGGCTGAAGGAGGCCATGCTGAACGAGGCGAAGCAGGCACTGGGCGACAAGGCCACGCCGGTCATCGAGGACGCGCGTGCCGCGGCCTCGCTGATGGCGATGAACAACGTCTTCTACCGGTTCCGTCACATGATCGGGAAGGAGTCGTACGCGACCAAGCGGGCCGGGCTGCGGATGAACCGGCTGGCCCAGGTGCTGACCAACAAGGTGGACTTCGAGCTGGTCTGCCTCGCGGTCAGCGCCATCAACGGCTGCGAGATGTGCATCCAGTCGCATGAGAAGGTCGTGCTGGAAGGCGGCCTGAGCGAGGACCACGTGCACGATGCGGTCCGCATCGCGAGCGTCATCCACGCGGCGGCGGTTGGACTGGAGTCCTAGTCCCCTCGTCGTTATCTCTGGGTTGTGATTGGCGCCCTCCGGTGGATGACACCGGGGGGCGCTGTCTTTTCTCTTCGACGTCCCACCCCTCACCTGAAAGGAACGTGTCCGTCATGGCCCTCTACAAGAGCCCGAGTCCCCTGTCCGAACAGGCCCGCACCGCCATCTCCGCCACCCTCAACGAGCGGCTCGCGGATGGGTTGGACCTGCACTCGCAGATCAAGGTCGCCCACTGGAACATCAAGGGCCCGCAGTTCGCCGCGCTGCACCCGCTGTTCGAAACGTTCGCGGTGAGCCTGGCCAACCACAACGACTCCATCGCGGAGCGCGCGGTGACGCTGGGCGGCCGCGCGTACGGCACCAGCCGCCACGTGGGCACGCACAGCCGCCTGCCAGAATATCCGCAGGAGACCTCGCGCGACCTGGAGCACGTGAAGCTCTTGGCCGAGCGCATCGAGGTGTACCTGGGCGGCCTGCGTGAGAGCCGCACGGCGGTGGAAGGCCTCAAGGACACGGACACGGTGGACCTCTTCACCGGCATCATCACCGAGTTCGAGAAGCACGCCTGGTTCCTCCGGGCCTCCCTCGAAGGCTAGAGGCCGGCTAGGGGCTGCGCCGAAGCAGGGGGCGCGCTAGCGTGTAGTCCGTGAGCGACAGCGTCCCCCTGCATGCGTTTCGCACCGTGCCCCGCACGGGCGTCATCTTCGTCACCGCCGAGGCCACGCGCCGCGGCTACCGTCCCGGCGACCCGGAGTGGTGCAACCTGGGCCAGGGTCAGCCGGAGACGGGGGATTTGCCCGGTGCCCCGTCGCGCGTGCACTCGGTGACGGTGGACATGGCGGACCAGGAGTACGCCCCTGTCGCGGGCCTCTGGGAGGTTCGGGAGGCCATCGCGGGGCTCTACAACCGGCTCTACCGCAAGGGGATGTCCAGCCAGTACAGCGCGGAGAACGTCTGCCTGTCCGGCGGCGGCCGCGCGGCCCTCACCCGCGCCGCAGCGAGCCTGGGCAGCGTGAACCTGGGCCACTTCCTCCCGGACTACACCGCGTACGAAGAGCTGCTGGACGTCTTCAAGGCGTTCACCGCCATCCCCATCCTGCTGGAGGGCGAGCGCGGCTACGCCTTCACGCACGACGACCTGCGCCGGGAGATTCAGGGGCGCGGGCTGTCCGCGCTGCTCTTCTCCAACCCGTGCAACCCCACCGGCAAGCTGGTGCAGGGCGAGGAGCTGGCGCGGTGGGTGGGCGTGGCGCGCGAGCTGGAGTGCTCGCTGCTCATCGACGAGTTCTATTCGCACTACATCTGGACGGGCCGCCCGGGCGTGCTGCCGGTGGAGAGCGCCGCCAGGTACGTGGAGGACGTGAACCGCGACCCGGTCATCCTCTTCGACGGGCTCACCAAGAACTGGCGCTACCCGGGCTGGCGCATGACGTGGACGGTGGGGCCCAGGCAGGTCATCGACACGGTCGCCAGCGCGGGCAGCTTCCTGGACGGCGGCGGCAGCCGGCCCCTGCAGCGCGCGGCGATTCCGCTGCTCCAGGAGGACGCGGTGGTGGCGGAGACGCGCGCCATCCACCACACGTTCCGGGAGAAGCGGGACCGGTTCCACTCCCGGCTGGAGCGGCTGGGCATCCGCACGGACCGCGCGCCGGACGGGACGTTCTACGTCTGGGGCAACCTGTCCGGGCTGCCCGCGCCGCTCAACGACGGCATGGCCTTCTTCCGCGCCGCGCTGGAGCACCAGGTCATCACCGTGCCCGGTGAGTTCTTCGACGTGAACCCCGGCAAGCGCCGCGCGCGGGCGTCGCGCTTCCGCAACTACGTGCGCCTGTCCTTCGGCCCGTCGTGGGAGACGCTGGACAAGGCGCTCCTGCGGCTGGAGTCGCTCGTGCTCAAGCACACGCCCGGCGCCATGCCGTGAAGTCGAAGCTCCGGCCCCGAGCGACTCAGGACTCGGGGGCCGGGTGCGTCTGGAACTCCGCGGTGGCCATCACGTGCACCTTCTTGCGGTGGGACACGGGGAAGCCCAGCGAGGCCGTCCGCTTCACGCTGTAGCTGCCCGACGGGGCCATGGGCATCACGTCCTCGTTCCCGCCTCCGTAGGCGCCGCCGTGGTTCCCGAAGGCCCGCGACTCCCAGGTGCGCTCGGAGAAGCGGTGCAGCCCGGCCACCGTCACGCCCAGCCCGGCGGCCACGCGGCGCGCCTTCTTCACCGACTCGCGGGCCAGCGCCTCCAGCCAGTCCTGCCGGGCCTCCGGCTCGTGCGTGTAGCCCCACTTGAGCTCGCGCAGCGTCGCCTGCTTCAGGCCGGACAGCGCGGCGAGCACGTCCCCCACCCGGGCCATGTCCACCAGGCGGATGCGCACCGTGTAGAGGGCGGACGAGGAGCGCGTGAGCAGCCCCTCCTGGGTCTCCGCCTGCACGGACTGGAGGGTGAAGGCCGAGGCCTGCACGCCCAGGTCCTCCATGAGGCGCACCAGCGCGGCCACCTCCTTCGCGTTGGCGAAGGCCGCGTTGCCGGTGAAGAACGAGGACGCCTTCACATCCACCACCGCGTCCACGTGGTCCGCCTCCAGCTCGTGCTCGGCGGACAGCTCCACGACGATGATTCCCGACTCGGTTGCGGCTCGCTCCGGCATGCGACTCCCTGGGAGTGACTGGAACGGCGAGTATAGGCCCACGACTCAGGCCAGGGGGCGTGCCTATGCTCGCGCCACGACCATGCGACGCATCCCGTCCCGGCTGTGGCTGTTGTGCGCGCTGTACTTCGTGCAGGGGCTGCCTTTCGGCTTCCAGGTGACGGCGCTGCCCGTCTACCTGCGCACGCGCGGCGTGTCTCTGGCAGCGCTGGGGTTCGCTGGCGCGCTGTCGCTGCCATGGATGCTCAAGGCGCTGTGGGCCCCGCTGGTGGACCGCTACGGCTCCGCGCGCATCGGGCGCAGGCGTTCGTGGATTCTCCCCATGCAGGCGGGCCTGGCCCTCGCATGCGCGGGGGCGGCCTTCGCGGCGGGGCAGGACTCGCTGCCGCTGCTGTTGGGCCTCATCTTCGTGATGAACCTCTTCGCCGCGACGCAGGACATCGCGGTGGACGGCCTGGCGGTGGACCTGCTGCGTCCGGAGGAGCTGGGCCTGGGCAACACCGCGCAGGTGGTGGGCTACAAGCTGGGCATGCTCACCGGCGGCGGCCTGCTGGTGTGGGCCAGCGCGAGCATCGGGTGGTCCGGGCTGTTCCTCGTCATGTCGGCGCTGTGCCTGACTGTCTTCACCATCGTCCTCTTCGTGCGCGAGCCGCCTCCGCGCGAAGCCGAAGGCCCCGAGTCAGCGAAGCTGGACTGGCCCGCGCTCTGGGCACGCATCAAGTCCGCGCTCACCGTGCCGGGCACCGGGTGGCTCTTGCTCTTCATCGGCACGTACAAGCTGGGCGAGACGATGTCCGACGTCCTCTACAAGCCCTTCCTCGTGGACGCGGGCTTCACACCGGCGCGCATCGGCCTGTGGGTGGGCACGTGGGGCACCGCCGCGTCGCTCCTGGGGTCCACGTGCGGTGGGCTCCTCGCCGCGCGATTGCCGCTGCTGCGCGCGGTGGCCCTCACCGGAACGCTGCGCCTGTTGCCGCTCGCGGGGAGGTGGCTGCTCACGCAGGCGGGCGTCAGCGACGCGGGCGTGCTGGGCGTCACGCTCACCGAGGAGTTCTTCGGCGGCGCGCTCACCACCGTGATGTTCGCGTTCATGATGTCGCGCACGGACCGGCGCATCGGCGCCACGCACTACACGCTGCTGGCCAGCGTGGAGGTCGCGGGCAAGGCCCCCGCCGGGCCGTTGGCGGGCCTGCTCGCGGATCCGAAGTTCGGCAACCTGGGCTACGGGAACATGTTCCTCCTGGGCGTCGCGCTGTCCGCCGCGTTCCTCGCGCTGCTCGCGCCCCTGCGCCGCAACGTGCCCACGCCCGCGGCACCGCAGCCCGCATCGTGAAACATTCCAGCCTCGCGACACGCTGATTCACGGGCGTGAGCGCTGTCAGGGGAGCGTGGTACTGGCCACCGAGTCGTCCGCGGTGCCCCCCTTGAACGCGCGCCCGTGACACGGGCCGCGAATGAAGAGGTCCCCATGAAGACCCTGTCGATGACGTCGCTGCTGAGCGGTCTGGCCCTGTTCGCCGCTCCGGCGGCCTTCGCCTCGTCCACCACCAGCATCCCCGCCTTTGAAGCGAGCATCTCCACGGCGCAGGGCCCCTTGAGCCCCGGTGGCGCGACCATCCTCCGCTCGGAGCTCCGGACCGCGATGGAGGCGTTCATCTACGACACCGGCGGCCCCCAGGGCGTGGACAGCGCCGAGCGCGCCTACCTCACCACGCGCCTCAACGACACGCCGTTCCAGCAGTCGCTGACGGGCACCGCGGCGAAGTACTACGCGGACTTCTACGAGCTGAACGACGCGACCTTCACGAGCTACCCGCTGTACCAGGGCTCCGTCGCCGGCACCGCCGCGTCGCTGTTTGGCGCCACCGGTCCGCTGGCGTCCAACGCGGACATCCGGGAGGGCTACATCCCCAACGGCCAGGGCATCGCCAACCAGGCCACGCTGGGCACCGCGTTCACCACCTACTTCGAGCCGCCCGTCGGCCCCTTCCAGCCCATCACCGTGAAGGAGCTCATCGAGCGGCTTGGCACCACTTCCATCAAGGGCAGCACCCCCAGCGTGGACGAGGTGGAGGGCGCGGTGGCCTACATCACGCAGATTTCGCGCAACAGCAACCGGCTGTACGTCGCGGACTGGACCTGCCGCCGGTGCAGCTTTTCGCCGTGGAACACGCGGGGCTACGTCATCGCCGCGGTGAGCACGGACCGCCGCTTCGTGCGCATGGTCTCCGTGTGGACAGCGGACTTCGGGAACGACTGATGCGACGCACCGCCGCACAGCGGACGTCCTGAAACATTCCAGTCCCGCGACACGCTCTTTCACGAGCGTGTCACGAGCGCGCGTGTCACCGGAACCTCACGCCGGATGTGTCAGGGGAGCGTGGTACTGGCCAGCGCGTCGCTCGCGGTACTCCCCCTTGAATGAAGAGGCTCTCCATGAAGACCCTGTCGATGAAGTCGCTGGTGGGCGCCCTGATGCTGTTCTCCGCTCCGGCGTTCGCTGACTCCACCACCAGCATCCCCGCCTTCGAGGCGAGCATCACCGCCGCGAAGAGCGCCAGCAGCCCCGGCGGCACGACCGTCCTCCGCTCGGAGATCCGCAACGCGCTGGACGCGTTCCTCAACGACGTCGGCTATGGCGTGGACAGCGCCGAGCGCGCCTATCTCACCACCCGCCTCAGCGACACGCCCTTCCAGCAGTCCATGACGGGCACCGCGGCGAAGTACTTCGCGGACTTCCATGAGGTGAACGACACGCTCCTCACGGGCTACCCGCTGAACCTGTACCCCGTCGCCCAGACGCCCGCGGTGCTGTTCGGCGCCACCGGCTCGTTCTCTTCCGCGCGCATCTACGAGGGCTACATCCCCAACGGCCAGGGCGTGGCCAACCAGCAGACGCTGGGCGAGGCGTTCAGCAACGCCTTCGGTCCGCAGGCCAGCATCTTCGAGCCCATCACCGTGCGGGAGCTCATCGGGCAGCTCAGCGCGTACAGCTACAACGTGGACGAGGTGGAGGGCGCGGTGGCCTACATCACGGCGATTTCGCGCAACAGCAACCGGCTCTACAGGACGGGCTGGAGCTGCCGCGGGTGCGGCGCGCCGAGCTACACGCAGGGCTTCGCCATCGCGGCGGTGAGCACGGACCGCCGCTTCGTGCGGATGATGTCCGTGACGACGTACGCGGACTGACGTGACGCACCGCCGCAAGCGCGCCGGGACGTCACCTGCGCGCTTGCGGTCCCCGCCGCCTCCGTTCATTGATGCGCGTCACACGCACCGGGTGGGCGGAAGCGCGCTTCCGGCCCGGGCATCACGCAGCACCGGGAGGAAGCACCATGGCGGAGATGAAGACGTATACGGGTGGCTGCCACTGTGGACAGGTCCGCTACGAGGCGACCACGGACCTGGCGCAGGTGGTGAGCTGCAACTGTTCCATCTGCCACAAGATTGGCGCGGTGCTGACGTTCGTCCCGCCGGAGCAGTTCAAGTCCCTCTCCGGCGCGAACGTGGTGCAGACCTACCAGTTCAACAAGAAGGTCATCAACCACCTGCACTGCCCCACCTGCGGCGTGGAGTCCTACGCCACCGGCAAGGGCCCGGACGGCAAGGAGATGTTCGCCGTCAACCTGCGCTGCCTGGACGGCCTGGACCTGTCCACGGTCACGCCCTTCCCCTACAACGGCCGGGACGCGTAAGCGCCCCCGCTCACGCCCGGCGGCCCCGCCACATCAGGCCCCCTGCGACGAGGACCGCCGCGGAAGGAGCGGCCCACGGAAGGGACTTCCGCAGCCGGTGCTCCCAGACGTCCACCCGGTCCGCCAGCATCAGCAACATCCAGTGGCCGGGCTTGTGGTCGGGCTTCGCGTAGGCCGCTTTTCGCAGCAAGCCGCTCAGCCCCTTCGGAGGCTGGGCGGTGCCGAACACGGGCGGCATCTGCTTGCGGCCGGCGTGCTTGAACACCGGCACCTCCGCGTGCTGGAGCGCGATGGGCGCGCGAGCACCCGCCAGCGGCTTCGGCGCCGTCTCCATGGGGACGCCCGGACGGTTGGCGGGGTCCTGGTCCACGGCCGAAGTGGGGTTCGCTTTCGCCCGCGCCTTCGCGTGGCCGTTCTTCGCGCGGCTCGATTTCCGCGTCGTCTTCTGGGGCATGACGTGCCTCCTGTAATGGCGAGTGGTGTCTGTCAGGCGTGGCCGTGCGGCATGAGTACGCACTTCACGCACCCGTCCTGCTTCTGCGCGAACAGGTGGTAGGCGTCCGGCGCCTGCTCCAGCGGGAAGCGGTGGGTGATGATGCTCTTCGCGTCGATGCGGCCCTTCTGGATGTGCTCCAGCAGGTGCGGCATGTACCGGCGCGTGTTCGCCTGGTTCATCCGCAGCGTCAGGCCCTTGTTCATCGCGGTGCCAATGGGCACGAAGTTCCACGGGGGCCCGTACACGCCGATGATGGAGACGTTGCCGCCCTTGCGCACGGAGTTGATGCACCACTCGATGACGGTGGGCGCGCCGGCCTCCAGCTTCAGTCCCAGGCCCAGCACGCGGTGCGCGCGCGAGCCTTCCGCCTCCATGCCCACCGCGTCGATGCAGACGTCCGGGCCGCGGCCGTCGAACAGCTCCTTCAGGTGCAGGATGATGTCGCCCACCTCCTTGAAGTTCACCGTCTCCACGTTGGCGAACTTCCGCGCGAACTCCAGGCGGTACGGCACGTGGTCCACCGCCACCACGCGGCCCGCGCCCATCAGCCACGCGGACTTCATCGCGAAGAGGCCCACCGGGCCCGCGCCGAAGACGACGACCGTCTCGCCGCCCTTGATTTCGCCCATCTCCGCGGCCTGGTAGCCGGTGGGCAGGATGTCGGAGAGGAAGAGGACGGACTCGTCGTCCATGTCGTCCGGAATCTTCATGGGCCCCACGTCCGCGAAGGGCACGCGCACGTACTCCGCCTGCCCGCCGTCGAAGCCGCCCGTGGTGTGCGAGTACCCGTAGACGCCGGAGGCCACGTCGCTGCCGGGGTTGCTGTTCTCGCAGTTCCCGGTGAGGCCGCGCTGGCAGTAGAAGCAGGTGCCGCAGGAGATGTTGAAGGGCACCACCACGCGGTCGCCCTTCTTCAGCTGCGACACCTCCTTGCCCACCTCCTCCACCACGCCGGTGAACTCGTGGCCGAAGGTGCAGCCCACGCGCGTGTCCGGCACCAGGCCGTGCAAGAGGTGCAGGTCCGAACCGCAGATGGCGGCGCGGGTGACCTTGAGGACCACGTCCTGCGGATGCTCGATGCGCGGGTCCGGCTTCTGCTCCACCTGGACGCGATAGGGACCTTGGTAGGTGAGTGCACGCATGCGCGGGATTCCTCCGTCCCTAACGGGTGAGGACGCCCGCGCGCCAAGGCAAGGGACGGTGCGCTCCCGGCCCCTGCTCGGCTAGCCGCCCTCCGGCGGTGCGAAGGTGCCCACGGGCTTGTCCGCCGCCCGCCACAGGTACCAGCTCACCACGCTGCGATAAGGGCGCCAGCGCTCGCCGTACGCCAGCAGCGCCTTGGGCTTGGGCTGTTCCTTCAGGCCATGCAGCATCATGAAGCCCTTGCGCACGCCGAAGTCGTCCACGGGGAGGATGTCCGGCCGGCCCAGGCGGAAGATGAGCAGCATCTCCACGGTCCACTGGCCAATGCCGCGCACCTGCGTGAGGTGCTCAATGAGGTCCGCGTCGGACATGCGGCGCACGCGCGCGAGCGGCGGCACCGTGCCGTCCACCGTCTTGCGCGCCAGGTCCTGGATGGCCAGCAGCTTGTTCGCGGACAGGCCGGCCTCGCGCAGCGTGGTGTCCGGCAGCGCGAGCAGCTTCTGGGGCGTGAAGCCCTTGCCCTGCCCCACCCGCTCACAGACGCGGCCGAAGATGGTCGCGGCCGCGCGGCCGTGGAGCTGCTGGTAGACGATGGAGTGCGCCAGCGCCTCGAAGGGGCTGTGCAGCGGGGACCGCTCGAAGCGGAACGGGCCAATCGTCTTGAAGAGCGTGCCCAGGATGGGGTCCGCGCGTACGAGGGCGCGGCGCGCGGCGGGCGTGAAGGCATCCGGCAGCAACACAGGGGTGGAAACAGGAGCGCGCGGCATGGGCCGCATGCTGCCCGGCCCCACGCCACGCGCAACCCCCGTGTTGCTTCGGACGCGCCGCGCTAGATGGGCGCGGCCCGCTCCGTCTCCTCGGGCACGTCGTTGCGGGGCTCGCCCTCCATCAGGGAGTCGTATTCCTCCTCCAACTGGATGCCCAGGTCCTCCAGCTGATCCTTGGTCAGGATCTTCCGCGCCGCCTTGAAGAGGTCCTTCTCCTCCTCCTCGACGTGGTGCTCCACCTGCTCCTGGAGGACCTTCATCTTCGCGTCGAACTCCTCGTCGGAGGGCTCCATGTCCAGCAGGTCCGCGATGAGGCGCTTGACGGCGAGGTGCTCCTCCACGGCCTCGCGCAGCTCGTCCTCCGTGTCGTCCTTCTTGATCGCCGGATACAGGTACAGCTCTTCAATCTTCGCGTGCGCGCCCAGCCGGTCGGCGATCTGCTCGAACAACTCCTGGCGCTGGTCGTCCGCGTGGTCCGCCAGCTTCTCGTACTTCTTGAAGAGCTTGGACACCTCTTCGTGCTGCTGCTTGATCAGTTCCAACGCGTTCATTCCCTGCCCCCTGAATGAAAGTGGATGTGCAGAGAGATGGGGGTGGGACCGCCCGAAAGGAAGCCCACCCGCACGCACTTCTCACTTCATCGGCAGCTTCACGGACGGCAGGTCCTTGAGCGCGGGGCCGTTGAGCACGCGCCCGGTGGGGCTGAAGCGGCCGCCGTGGCAGGGGCAGTCCCAGGAGCGCTCCGCGTTGTTCCAGTGCACGTGGCAGCCCAGGTGCGTGCACACCGGGGACACCGCGTGTGGCGTGCCGTTCTCCTCGCGGTAGACGGCCACCTTGCGGCCATCCACCTCCAGGATCTTTCCCTCGCCCGGCGCCACGTCCGCCAGGTGGTGTCCGTCCGGCCTGGCAAGCCGGTCCGCGACGAAGCGGAAGGCCACCTCCGCGTTCTCCTGGATGAAGTCCTTGGCGCCGGCCTTGGGCTTCACCCGGCCCGCGTCGTACAGCGCGGCGTAGGGGTTCTCGTTGCCGAGGATGAGGTCCGACAGCACCATGCCCGCGAGCGTGCCGAACGTCATGCCCGTGCCAGAGAAGCCCGTGGCCACGTACACGTGGCGGCTGCCCACGTTGCGGCCGATATAGGGCAGGCCGTCCGCGGACTCGATGACCTGGCCGGACCAGCGGTGCGTGATGCGCTTCACGGGGAATCGGTCGCGCGTGTACGCCTCCAGCGCCGCGAAGCGCGCGGCGGTGTCCTCCTCGCTGCCGACCTTGTGGTCCTCGCCGCCCACGATGACGAAGGACACGCCGTCCACCCGCTGCGTGCGGACGTAGTGATACGGGTCGCGGCTGTCGTAGTACTGGCCCGGCTCCAGCGGTGCGTCCAGCGGGGCCGCCACCGCGTAGGTGCGGTACGGGTAGAGCTTGGTGTGCATGGCCACGCGGTTGAGCGGCGTGGTGGTGGCCTCCACCACCGCCTTCGCCGTCACGGTGCCCAGCTCCGTGACGACGCGGCAGGGCGTGCCGTCATGGATGTCCACGACCTTGGTGTTCTCGAAGAGGTGGCAGCCATCGCCGGGGATGCGGTCCGCGAGCGCGAGCAGGTACTGCCGCGGGTGGAACACCGCCTGGTCCTCCACGCGCAGCGCGCCCTTCACCGGGAAGGGCAGCGGCAACTCCTTCGTGTAGGACGCCAGCAGTCCGGCCTGCCGCGCCGCGGACACCTCGTGCAACAGGTCGCGCAGCTCGGCCTCTGTCTCCGCGTAGCGGAAGCCCGGCACGCGGGTGAAGCCGCAGTCGATGGCGAGCGTCTCCACCAGGGACGCAATCTGTTCAATGGCGGCGCGGCTGGACGACGCGGCCAGGTGCGCGCCCTTCTCACCGAAGTCCTTCAGGAGCGTGGTGTACGGCGTGTCCAGCAGCTCCGTGAGGTGCGCGGTCGTCTGTCCCGTCTGGCCGGAGAGGACGCGGTGCATCTCCAGCACGGCCACCTTCTTGCCGGCGCGCTTGAGCAGCCAGGCGGTCGTCAGGCCCGCGATGCCCCCGCCGATGATGGCCACGTCCACGTCCAGGTCGCCCGGCAGGGAGGGGAAGTCCCGGGGAAGCGTCGTCACCGTCCAGAGGGATTTGTGCTGGCGCTCTTCATTCATGCTGGAAGGCTAGGAATCCGCTTCCCAGGGCATAAGCCATGCCTGCCGAGCCCCGCCCGGCCGGTTGCCCAGCGCCGGGTGTATGCGACCCAACAGAGCTTCGCCCCGGGTGTTGGTCAGTCAGGGGCCGGGCGTGAACGGGGCTGGGGTGCGACGGCACCAGCGCGTTAGAACGGCCCTTGGACCCGAAGGTCCGCGCCGGGCGGACCCAAGGAGCATGCGCCGAATGCCCGTGGAACGCGTGGCTGGCGGGGCCAGCCTGGTGGACGTGCTGGACCGCCTGCTGGACAGGGGGTTGCGCTTCGACTCGCCGGCCCTGGAGGTCCTGGGCCGCCCCTCTTCTTTGGAGGGGGAGGCGCGCATCGTGGTGGCATTTTCGGAGGTCCGCACCGCAGACTCGCTGGAACGCGGTCGTTCCCCGCGTCCCCCTTCACCCGGAGCGTAAGGTCGTGGCGTCTCCAGCCCCGCTGCCCCCCGCCGAAGCCGACCCCGGGGCGCGCCTCGTGCTCGCCGAGCACCTGCTCGCCTGCGAGTCCGCCGTCGCCTGTGCGCGAGCGGTCGTGGAGTGGCTCGCGCGCAGGCACGGCGCGTCCACCGCCTGTGTGGGGCCGGGGGATGGCGCGGGTGCGTCCGTGTGCCTGGCCAGTGAAGGGCTGACGGGCGCGCAGCAGGCCGCGCTGGCCCGGGCATGGGACACGCAGGGCTCGCCGCTCGCTGGCTTCCGCAACCGGCCCGGGGCGCGGTGGCTGGCGGCGGACGCGGTCGAGGGCGCGGCGATGCCCGGTGGGTTCCTCGCGGTGCCGCTGGGCCGCTCTGGAGCGCCCGCGGCCGCGCTGCTGGTGGTGGGGCTGCCCGGCCCGGCCGTGCCGGAGGACGTGGCGTGGGTGGCGTCGTGCGCGGGTCCGCCCCTGGCCCGGCAGCTGGCCTCGGATGCGCGGGCGCCGCGCCGCCCGGAGCCGGACCGGCTGCTGCGCCGGGTCATCAACGCGGTGTCGGACCCAGTGCTGCTCACGGACACGGACGGCACGCTGCTCTTCGCCAACGCCCGCGCGGAAGGACTGCTGGTGGCGGGCCCGGACGCGAGCCCCGGCCGCACGCGCGCCGTGGAGCTCAACCAGCGCCTGTTCCGGGAGACGCTCGCGCAGGGAGGCACGTCCGTGCACCGGCGCGAGGTGCCGCTGGTGGATCCGCTGGAGGGCATGGACCTGCTCTTCGAGCTGGTCACCACGCCGGTGCTGGCGCCGGACGGGCCGTCCGTGGTGGTGAGCGTGCTGCGCAACCTGACGGACCTGGGCCGCGCGACGCAGGCGCTGGGGGAGAGCTACCGGCAGCTGCGCGCCACGGAGCGCGAGGCCCGGAGCGAGCGCCACCGCCTGGACCGGGTGCTGGACTCGGTGGCGGACCCCATCATCCTGACCGACCCGGCGGGCGGCATGGTGATGATGAACGACCCGGCCGAGCGCCTCTTCGCGTGGCCTCACGAGGAAGGCCCCGGCGGCGAGTCCACGCTGCGCCGGGTGCGCGCCAACGACGCCCTCTTCGCGTCCTTCCTCGCGAACCTGCTGGGGCCGGTGAACGCGAGCGTGTCACGCTGGAAGAGCCAGCTGACGCTGGACGACCCGTCCACCGGCGCGCCCGTGCCCATGGAGGCCATGGCCAACAAGGTGCTGGGCGACGGGGGCGAGCTGACGGGCATCGTCACCGTGTTCCACGACCGCACGGAGGTGCTGGAGCGGGCGCGGCTGCTGGAGCGCGTGAAGGAGGTCTCCAGCGAGCTGGAGGCCCGCGTGCAGTCCGCCACCGCGGAGCTGGCGGAGCAGAACGAGAAGCTGCGCCGTCAGGCCATCCAGCTGGAGCAGGCGAGCGCGGCCAAGTCGCAGTTCCTGGCCAACATGTCGCATGAGTTCCGCACGCCGCTGAACGCCATCCTCGGCTACACGAACATGCTGCTGCAGGGCGTGTCCGGGGAGATGACGCCGCCGCAGCGGAGGAACCTCACGCGCATCGACTCCAACGGGCGGCACCTGTTGGAGGTCATCAACGAGATATTGGACATCACCCGCATCGAGGCGGGGCGGATGCCGCTGCACCTGTCGGACTTCGGAATCCCGGAGCTGCTCCAGGAGGTGATGGCGGAGATGGACCCCATCATCGCGCGCAGCAAGCTGACGGTGGACACGCGCCTGGATGAGGGGCTGCCAGGGGTGTGGAGCGACCGACAGAAGGTGAAGCAGATCGTCCTCAACCTGTTGTCCAACGCGCTGAAGTTCACGCACGAGGGCGGCGTGCACGTGGCGGCGGAGTATCAGAACGGCACCGGCACCGTGGCCATCTCGGTGAAGGACTCAGGCATCGGAATCGACGTGTCGAACCAGGAGAAGATCTTCGAGGACTTCCAGCAGGTGGACAGCTCGCCCACGCGTGCCTATGGGGGAACGGGCCTGGGCCTGTCCATCTGCCGCCGACTGGCCGACATGCTGGGGGGACGCGTCTCCCTCCAGAGTGCGCCGGGCCAGGGTTCGACCTTCACCCTGCACTTTCCAAGACGTGCGAGACGGACATGACCAACACCCCGGAAAAGACAAAGCCGCTCGTGCTGGTGGTGGACGACTACCAGGATGCCCGGGAGATGTACGCGGAGTACCTGGAGTTCTCAGGCTTCCGCGTGGCGGAGGCGAAGAACGGCCAGGAGGCGTTGGACAAGGCCTTCGAGCTGGTGCCGGACGTCATCCTGATGGACCTGTCGCTGCCGGTGATGGACGGCTGGGAGGCGACGCGCCGGCTGAAGGGCGACGCGCGCACGAAGGGCATCCCGGTGGTGGCGCTCACGGGGCATGCGCTGAAGGGCCACTCGGAGGACGCGAACGAGGCCGGGTGTGATGCGTACGTCACCAAGCCGTGCCTGCCGGACGCGCTGGTGGACCAGGTGAAGAAGATGATCGCCCTGCGCGAGGCGGCATCCACGCGCTGAAGCCTTGGCTGCACGGAAGGGGGGCACGTCATGACGACGAAGACCCAGGCGGAGTCCTCGCGCGAGGGACGGGCACACTACCTCTACGGCATCGTGCGCGAGGACAGCGGATGGACGCTGGACCTCGCGGGGCTGGATGAGGCCCCGGTGCGACGGGTGCACGAGGGCGGCCTCACGGCGCTGGTGTCCGAAGTGGCGGGCCCCCGGGTGGTGCCCACGCGGACGTACCTCCTGATGCACCAGCGCGTCACGGAGGCCGTGGTGCGCGAGCACACGCTGGTGCCGGTGGCCTTCGGGACGGTGCTGCCGTCGGAGGAGCGCGTGCGGGAGTTGTTGCGCGTGGCGCGCGCGCCGCTGAGCCGGGCCCTGTCCGAGCTGGAGGGCCGGGTGGAGCTGGGGCTGAAGGTGTACTGCCACGGCGACGCGCTGACGCGCAGGTTGCAGGAGACGCGGCCGGAGCTGGCGCGCGGCCCCGCCGAGCTCGAGGAGGACCACGAGGCTCGGCTGGAGGCGGCGCTGCACGACTGCACCCGGAAGGACCTGGACGGGCTGAGGGCGGGCCTGCGGCCGTTGGCGGAGGCCACGCACGAAGCGCCGCCGCTGGGTGAGAGGATGATGCTCAACACGGCCTGGCTGGTGGACCGCACGCGGGTGGCCGCGTTCGAGGCGCGGGTGCAGTCGCTGGTGGCGCGGCTGGACGCATACACGTTCCGGTTCACGGGGCCGTGGCCGGCCTACAGCTTCGTGGACGTGCGGTTGGACGTGGAGGCGGAGTCCACCGCACGGTGAGCCTCAGCGCGGCGCGGTGAGCTTCGCGGCGTCCTCGGCCAGGAGCTCCAGTCCGCCGCCCATGCGCGTCCAGCCGGCGGTGAACTCCGTGCGCGCGTACCACGAACCGTCCGGCGTCTTCGCCATGGAGAGCTCGCCCACGGGCTTGCCGGCGCGCTGGTATTCCACGCGGAAGGCGGGCGTGGGGGCCGGGCCCGGAGGGGCTTCGCCTCGGCCCAGGAGTTCCACGGGGGTGAGGCGCCACAGGCGGTCATGCCAGTTGCGGGCGAAGTCGTCCGGAGTGCCGGGGGCGTCCACGGGCGACAGCTGCACGGCGCCTGGCGATTTGCCGCTGGCGACGAAGGCGCGGGACGTGGTGCCGGTGGAGATGACGATGTGGTCGAAGCCGTCCACGTCGAAGGTGTGCAGGCGCCGGTCCACGAGCCGGCTGGCCGCGGCCTCCAGGTCCGGCAGCAGTCCGGGCCCGAGGAGGAAGACGTGCCCGTCGGTCGTGCGCTGGAGATAGGGGGCGCCCCAGCCCGAAGCGGGCGTGGCGAGGCGGAACGTCTTCGGAGTGCCATCCAGCGTGAGCGTCAGGCCGCGCTCCGTCTTCGCGAGGCCGATTTCGTCCAGCTTCTTGTCGTCCAGGACGCCCAGGTCCCGCTGCGCGCGCAGCGGAGCGAAGCGGGAGAACAGCTTCAGCGCGACGTCGTTGCCGCGCAGCTCGCGGGGCGGAGAAACCGGGGCGGGGCTCGCGGGTGTCCCCGCGTCGGCGGAGGCGTTCGCGACTGCGTTGGCGCGAGGCTCAATCCCCGCGTCGGTGGTCACCGCGAGCGCGACTGCGTTGGCGCGAGAGCCAACCCCCGCGTCGGTGGTCATCGCGAGCGCGCCTGTGTTGGCCCGAGGCGCGACCCCAGCGTCGGTGGTCTCGGTGAGCGCGCCTGTGTTGCCGGCACTTGCTGGCGAGTTCGCGCCAACCTGCGGGCCTGCGTCGAACGTCACGTGGGCCAGTGCTCCCGCGTCGAGCGCGGCGCTGCCCGCATCACTGGCGACTCCAGCTTCGGCCCCCGGCTTCGCGGGCTTGTTGCCCAGGCGGACCCAGACGGTGTCACGGTCCTGGGGGTCGCGGAACAACTCCACGAAGCGCGACTCCTCGTCGTACCGGATGCGGTCGAGCGCGCTCGCCTGCGCGTCCTCCACCGTCACCTCCCCCTGCGCACGCGAAGGCTCGCGCTGCCACACGAAGAACGCGGCCACGAGCGCCACGCCCGCCAGCACGCCCTGCACCGCCACGTCGCGAGCCTTCATCGCGCACCTCCCACCACCGCGGTGCTCCGGGGCGCACGCCGTCCACGCCGCCGCGTCACGAAGAAGCCCACCGCCAGCACCGCCAGCGGCATCCCGAAGACCGTCGCGTAGAACCACACGACATCCTGCGAGCGCGTGTGCTGCAACGGCACGTCCTCCTCGCTCGTCGTCACGCCGGAGAGCGCCTCCTCGCCAGAGAGCCAGCGCAGCGTGTCCACCGCGAGATACGCATTGCCCACGTTGCCCAGGATGCCGTCACCCAGCGCGTCCGCGTCCGCCATCACCACCGCGCGCGGAGCGGGCTTGCCCTCCGCGGCGGGCCGCTCCACTGCCACCACCAGCGGCCACGCCTTCGTGACCTCGCCCGGCTCCGGCTCGAAGTCGCCATTGCGGTCCGCGAACGTCTCGCCCTGCGCACGCACGCTCGTGTCCAGCATCACGCCGGGAAAGGGCGGCGTCAGCGGCTCCAGCGCCGTCGCACCCATGAAAGCCACCGCGCCCTGTGAGCCCAGCGCGGACAGCGACGTCACCGACGGGTGCGAGGAGAAGCTCGCCGTGCCCAGGTTGGCCCGGTCGCTCAGCTGACGCGTGGTGCGGAAGTACACCCGGTCATTCGCCAGCGGCACGCGCAGCGACTTCAATCCCATCGGCTGGAGCAGCGGCTCCAGCGCCGCGCCATCCGGCTCCAACGCGATCCACAACCGCCCTCCCCGCTCCCAGTACTCGCGCAGCGCGGTGGCCTCTTCCGGAAGCAGCTCGCGCGTGGGCCCCAGCACCGCAACCATCGCCGCGTCGCCCGGCACCGCCGAGCCCAGCCCCTCCGCCACCGTGAGCGTGCGCACGTCCACGTTCTGCGCGCGCAGCAACTCCTTGAACTGCGCCACCGACGGCCGGGCCGCGTCACCCTGCACGGGCCGCGTGTCGGCGCGCTCCCCATGGCCTCCCGTGAGGTAGACGATGCGCTGGGGCTTCGCCACCGCCAGCAGCCGCCGCTGCACCTCCGCGTCCAGCCGTTGGAGCTGCCCGCGCGCACGCTCTGGATCCAAGCCCAGCGTGAGGATCTCCTTGCGGGCCCCCCGCGACAGCACCACGGAGCCGTTGTTGCTGACGCCCAGGGCCTTGCCGCGCGCGGGCTCCACCGCCTGGTCCAACGACTCCACGCCCAGCTGCGGACTCTCCGGCTCCAGGTCGCGGAAGTACTGCCGCACCGCCTCGCCCACTTCGTTCGCGGGCGGGAAGAAGAGCGTCACCTGCAAGGGTTCGTTGAGGCCGCGCACCAGCTTGCGCGTCGCATCGCCCGGCTTCGCGGTCCGGAAGTACGACAGGTCCCAGGTCGGATCCGCTTGCGTCGCCACGTACGTCGCCGCGAACGCGAACACGATGACGAACGCCATGCCCAGCCCTGAGAACAGCGCGCTCTTCACGCGCCCCGTCTCCGGCACCTGCGCCCGAGCCATCGCCACGAGCGCGGCCTCCACCATCGCCAGCGGCACGAGCGAGCACAACAGCAGCGCCGGGAACAGCACCGCGAGCACCACCGACAGCCTGGGCGACGAACGCGACAGCGGCTCACCGAGGAGCGCCGTCCCCACGTCCCCCTTCACGAAGTAGAGCACCAGCGCGGCCAGCCCCACGACGTACAGCGTGAGCACCCACCGCTCCAGCGCGCGCCGGTCCGCGGGCGCGGCGATCATCCGCACCGCGCGCCACGCCGTCGCCGCCACCACCACGGCGGTGCCCAGCGACGCCAGCGCCACGCGGCCAGAGCCCACGCCCAGCACGCGCTCCGCGAGGAACACGGCCACGAGCCCCGCGACGAACGCCCCCGTCGCGGCGAGCCCCGTCCCGAAAGAAGCCGGCGAGCTCATCGCCACCTCCGCGCTTCCAACACCCGCGTCGCCGCGAACAGCGCCACGTAGGTGACCACCAGGTAGTAGACGACGTCCCGCACGTGGATGAGCCCTGCCTGGAACGGGGGGAAGTGCTGATTCCACAGCGACATCGCGCTGAAGACGTCGGACAGCGGCTGCTCGGTGATGCGCGCCAGCAGCCAGCACAGGATGAGCGCCACCAGCATCACCGCGGAGAAGATGGCCGCGAGCAGCTGGTTCTTCGCGAGCGACGACCCGAACGTGCCCACCGCCAGCGACGCACTGCCCAGCAGCAGCAACCCCAGGTAGCCCGCGGCCACGTGCCCGAAGGACACCTTGCCGTTCACCAGCACCAGCAGCGGCATGTAGAGCGTGAGCAGCAGGTACAGCGCCAGGAACGCGAGCCCCGCCAGGAACTTGCCCAGCACGATGTCCCGGTCCCGCACCGGCGACGCGTACAGCAACGGCAGCGTGCCCGTCTGGCGCTCCTCCGCGACCAGCCGCATGGACACCAGGATGGCCGCCACGATGGTGAACCCGCTGGAGTAGTAGAAGAAGCCGGACAGCACCTCCGCGGAGCGCTTGCTCGCGCCGCCCAGGGCGTACGCGTTGAAGAACAGCCCGTTCACCGCGAGGATGATGGCCAGGATGACATAGCCGCTGAGCGTGCGCAGGTAGCCGGCCAGCTCGCGGCGAGCAATCAGGAGCGCCTTCACGCCTTCACCTCCTGCCCATGCGTCAGGCGCAGGAACAGCGCCTCCAGCTGTCCTTCGTTCGCGTCCAAGCGCAACAACTCCAGGCCCGCGCCCACCACCGCCCGCGCCACCTGGGGCCGAAAATCCGGCGCCGCCGCGACCTTCAGGGCCAGCACTCCGCCCGCCCCTTCCCGCACCTCCACCGCGCCGAAGCCCTGCAATGCTTCGAGCGCCCGAGCCCGGTCGCCCCGCACCTCCAGCACGATGGACGGGCCGCCCAGGCTTCGCGACAGCTCCTCTTCACTGCCCTGCGCCAGCAGCGTGCCCTTGTGGATGATGAGCAGCCGGTCACACGTCTGGGAGATTTCCGGGAGGATGTGGCTGGACACGAGCACCGTGTGCGCGCCCTTGAGGCCGCGGATGACGTCGCGCATCTCCACGATTTGGAGCGGATCCAGACCGCTGGTCGGCTCGTCGAGGATGAGCAGCGCGGGCTTGTGCACCAGCGCCTGCGCCAGTCCCACGCGCTGGCGGTAGCCGTGGCTGAGCGTGGAGATGACCTCGCCGTGCACGTCGCGCAGGCCGGTCTTCTCCTCGGCCTCGCCGACGTGGGACGCGGTGGCCTTCGCGGGCACGTCGCGCAGCCGGGCGACGTAGGCCAGGTACTCGCCCACTGTCATCTCCTCGTAGACGGGGGGCACGTCCGGCAGGTAGCCGATGCGCTGGCGCACCTCATGAGACTGGCTCACCACGTCGTGCCCGTCGATGACGACGCGGCCCGAGGTGGGCAGCAGCACGCACCCCAGGATTTTGAGCGTCGTCGACTTGCCGGCGCCATTGAGGCCCAGGAAGCCGATGACCTCGCCCTGACCGATGGTGAAGGCCAGGTCCCGGATGGCCGCGTGCTCGCCGTAGAACTTCGTCAGCCCTTCGACCTGGATCAATCAGGACTCCTCGAAGCGAGGGGAAACGGCGCACTTCTGTCGCCCCTCCCGAGGAGTGTCAAGCACGGGGCTTACCCGTGGCGGTATTCGGCGCCGTCGGTGGTCCGGCCCAGTGTGAAGCGCAGCGTCTCCTCCAGGCCGGGGAGGAGGAAGGAGAAGCCATGGGCCTGGGCCACCGTGGGCAGGGCATGGGTGCTGGACAGGAGGGTCTCCTCGCCCATCTGCCCGAACACGGTCTTCACCACGGCGGCGGGCAGAGGGAACACCGCGGGACGGTGGAGCACCTTCCCCAGCACCTTCGCCAGCTCGCCCTGTCGCACCGCGTTCGGGGACACGGCGTTGAGGGGCCCCTGGATGGACGGGGTGAAGATGGCGAACTGGATGAGCCCCAGCACGTCCTCCAGGGACACCCAGCTCAGCCACTGCCGTCCGGAGCCCACGGGCCCGCCGCCGCCCGCCTGGGTCGCGAGCGCCAGCTTCGCGAGCGCCCCGCCGCGCGCGTCCAGCACCACGCCGATGCGCAGGTTCACCACGCGGATGCCCGCGTCCTGGGCGGGTTTGGTGGAGGCCTCCCACTGGCGCGTGACGTCCGCGAGGAAGCCGTCGCCGGAGGAGGACGTTTCGGTGAGTTCCTCGTCGCCCCGGCTGCCGTAGTAGCCGGTAGCGGAGGCGCAGATGAGCACGCGCGGCTTGCGGGTGGCGCGGGCCAGCGTCTCACACAGCAGGCGGGTGCTCTCGGTGCGGCTCTTGAGGAGCTCCTGCTTGCGCTCGTCGGTCCACCGGCCTTCGCCCACGTTGGCGCCGGACAGGTGCACCACGGCGTCCACGTCCTCCAGGCCCGCGGCGTCGACGGTGCCCTTGTCGGGAGCCCAGGAGATGTCTCCGCGCGCCGCGTTCGCACGGCCGCGCACCAGCCGCTTCACTCGGTGGCCGCCGGTGGTGAGGAACGACGCCAGCGCGGAGCCCAGCATGCCGGACGCACCGCCGATGGCCACGGTGAGCGGGCCCTCGTTCGCGAAGGCTCCATGGCGGCGCAGGTCCGAGCGAGTGAGCGAGTGGCGGTACGCGAACATGCGTTCCAGGCGCTTGCGCGCGTAGCCACCGCCGAAGGTGTCCCCCAGCGCGCCCACGGGCAGTTCGTACTGGATGGCGTCTTCCAGGACGGAGGCCTGGGGGCCCGAGGGGTTCATGCGGTGGTCGTGGATCCACTTCGCGAACGGGCCTTCACGCTGGGTGTCCTGGAAGGAGGAGCCCTCCACGTAGGCGGTGTGCTCGGCGACCATGCGCTGGGGAATGGGGCCCAGGTGGAGCTTCACGACGACGTGGGCGCCGGAGCGGATGCCGTCGCCGGAGCGTTCCACGACTTCCGCGGTCTCCCAGGGGGGCGACAGGCGTTCGAAAGCCCCCTCGCGGGTGTGCCAGGAGAAGAGGTCGGCGGCGGGGACCGGCATCTGGCTGTGCGCTTCGAAAACGTGCGGCTTGCCCATGGTTTCTCCAGGGGAGACAGTGCGACCCGAGCATGCTTACTCCCGACCTCCTCGACCGTGCAGTCGAATTGCTGCGGCACGGCGGTGTCATCGCCCTGCCAACAGAGACGGTCTACGGCCTCGCGGCCAACGCCGAGGACGAGCTGGCCGTGCGCCGCGTCTTCGCCATCAAGGGCCGGCCGGCGAACCACCCGCTCATCGTCCACATCCCGGATGAGGAGTACCTGCCGGAGTGGGCCCGCGAAGTGCCGGACGAAGCGAAGGCACTGGCGAGGGCGTTCTGGCCGGGTCCGCTGACGTTGGTGCTGCGGCGCACGTCGAAGGCCACGGACGCGGTGACGGGAGGCCAGGACACGGTGGCGCTGCGGGTGCCGGGACACTCCGTGGCGATGGAGGTGCTCGAGCGGCTGGGAGGAGGCGTGGCCGCGCCGAGCGCCAACCGATTCGGCCGGGTGAGCCCGACGACCGCGGAGCACGTGCAGCGAGACCTGGGCGACGACGTGGACCTGGTGCTGGACGGAGGCCCGTCCACGGTGGGCGTGGAGTCGACCATCGTGGACCTGTCCTCCGGAGCCCCCGCGATTCTCAGGCCCGGAGGTCTGGCGACGGAGGACATCGAGCGCGTGCTGGGGCGCAAGGTGCCGGTGCGCACGTCGACCACGGTGCGCGTGTCCGGTTCGCTGGAGTCGCACTACGCACCCAGGGCGGGCGTGGTGCTCGCGGAGCCACATGAAGCGGTGCAGCGGGTGGAAGCACTGCGCGCGCAGGGATTGCGAGTCGGGGTCCTGGGCCCCGCGTCACTGTCATTGCCTGGCGATGTGCAGCGCTTCGACGTGCCGGGAGAACCGGCGCAGGCCGCACGAGTCCTCTACGCACGACTCAGAGAAGCTGACGAACAGGGCCACGACGTGCTCGTGGCCTGTCTGCCCGCCGCGAGCGGCCTGGGCATCGCCGTGCGAGACCGACTGTCCCGCGCGGCGGCGCCCCGCGAAGGCTGATCAGAGCTCCTTCACCAGGTCCTGCCGCGCCTTCGCGGTGTAACGGCCGATGAGCCCCGCGCGATTGGGCGCGTACTTCGCGCTCTCATACTGGATGGCCATGATGCCCCGGGCCGGCAGCGTCCACTGCGTCAGGTTCACGTGGCTCTCGAGCGAGGTCCACCGGTTGAGCACCTTGAACGCCCCCTGTCCCGCGAGCGCGCTCTCCAGGGTCGCCGCGGAGGCAGTCCCGTCCGCCTCCTGCAGCGGCGCCAGGTCCGCGGCGAAGCGCACGGGAACGTCTCCCCACTTCACCTGCCGCTTCACCTCACGGGCCGTCTTCGGCTCCCCGAACTTCCGGGTGAGCAGGTCCCGCATCAGCGTCTGGAAGGTGCGCGGGTCCGCCACGTCCTGGAAGAAGACGTCCACCGCCGCCAGCCGGTTGTCCAGGAACCCCAGCGCCACCTCCGCTGGCATCTCCGCGATGGTGGTCTTCAACCGCAGCGTTCCATCCGGGGCCACGCTCGCCTCGGGCAGCGCGGCACGGACCTCGTCCGGCGACATCCCCCAATGGGCCGTCTGGAACCCCTCCGTGCTCCGGTAGGTCTTGTCCGCCGCATCACGAATCGCCTGCCGCCGCTCCAGCGCGGAAGGCTTGTCCGGATTCGACGACGCACAGCCCGCCGCCAGGCCCAGCACCCCCAACAACCCCAAAGCCCCAAGCTTCATCTCATCGCTCCATCTGCAGTCACGGGCCTCTCCCCATGGAGGCCTCCATCGCAGGCATCCCCGCGCTTCGCAGTGTGCGGACATAGAGGAATACGGAGGGACTCCGGAAGCTGGGTCGCCAGACGCCCGGGGGCTTGCGGCCAACAGCCCAGGTCGCCCAGGCTCTCTTCCTGGAGAGGGGAACAACCACATGGGCATCGCCACGGGGTGGTTATGGGTCGTCCTGGCCATGGCATCTGGCGCGCGGCCGGGGCCTTCCGCCGAAGCCGTGTGCGGGCTCTCCGCGCTCCACACCGCCGAGCAGGCCTTCTTCGCGGAGAAGGACCGCCACGACCTCCCCGCGGTCGTCGGCTTCCTTCCCCTGCCCTGCACCGACGGAACCCGGCCTCCCGCGCCGGAGTCCCACTCCGTCGGCGGCTGCCAGTTCGTCTTCACCGTCCTCGAAGCAGGCCGCGCTCCAGATGCCACCCTGAAGCTCGAAGCCCGCGGCGTCACTCCCGCCACGCGGAACCTGCGCTTCCTGCTGGATGGCCGCGACGGCTTCATCACCCGCGCGGACTCCAACACCCGCGTGGCGCCCGTGGACTGTGACGCCTGGAGGCAGGCGGCGGATCCGCTCCTGCGCTACCACGAGCTCGTCGCGGAGCACGACTGCGTCACCGGCCCCTACGCCCCGAAGCATCCCTGCACCGAGGCCCTCACCCAGCTCGTGAACCTCGCGCGCAAGGGCGTGGGCGTCGCCAGGAAGGAGTACGACGCGCACCCCACCGCGCGCGAGCTGTATCCCTTGAGCCCGCCAACGCCCGCCATGCTCCTCTGCGGCGTCACCGCGTCCCCCGAGCAGCGCGCCCAGCACGCGGACCTCCTCACGAGCCAGGGCAGCCTCCTGGACGTGGTGCTCCAGCCCGGCTGCCGGGATGCCGGTCTTCGCGCGGGCATCCCCCTCCTGTTCAGGGACGGGGCCTGCCCGGGCCCTCACTGTCTGCAGCTGATTCGCCTGGCCCAACGCCTTCGTCTGCCTGAACGGTTCGGCGTCCTCGAAGGTCGCGCCGAGTCGCTGGTCACCTGGCTCTGGGATCAACCCGCCGGGCTCCAGCACGACTTCCTGCGAGCCGCCACGGACCGGGGCTCCGACAGGGTCGACGCGCTCCTGCTGCTGCATCAAGGGGCCTGGCCCAGCCTCCAGGCCCTGACCACACCTCCGCTCACGCCCCTGGAGAATGCGTGGCTCGAACGCGCCCACCGTGAGCACCCCACCCTGGCTCCCATCGTGGGTCTGCTGCGCGAGCAGCAACGAAGCCACCCCGCCACCGATGCGGCCTTCGAAACCTGGGCACGAACCGTCCCCTGCCCCCAGCTCCACGATGCCCGGGACGTGGCCCTCTCCGCGGCGCGGCTGCGCGCCATCGCCCAGACCCAGGCGCGCTGCCCGGGAGACTCCGTCTCGGTCCTGTCCCGCCACGTCGCGAAGCTGTCCCCCAGGGAGCTCATCGACGTGCTCCAGCCGCTGACCGGGGCGCAGCTGCGCATGCTGCGCACGGAGCTGGGCCTCAACGACCCCGCACGCGCGGAGGCCCTGCTCGACTGGGTGATGGAGCGCGACACCGGCCTGCTCGACGGGCTGACCGCCACGCCCGCCGTCGTGACGAAGCTGCTCACCCCACCCCACGCGAACCGGCTGGGCGGACGCGAGGCGGTCCTCGACCTGCTGCTGGATTTCCAGCGGAGCCCGCGCATCACGCCGACCGACGAGGGCATGCTCCACCTGATGGCCGAGGCCCTGAAGGGCACGCCTTCCGCGGCCCGCGTCAGGAACATCGCGGAGCGGAACCTGCTCCCCGAGGACCGGCAGCGCTTGCTGTCCCATCTTCTCCACGCCCGGGACCCACGGCTCCAGGCCGCCGCCGCCGCGGGGGCCGCGGATTGGAAGGCCTCCGATGGCATCACCGCCCCCGCGGCACGGGCCTGCCTGGCGGAGGCCCGCGTCACCCTGGAATGCATGGCCACCCGGTCCAGGCCCCTGGGCCCGCCCCCTCCAGGGACCCGGCAGTTCCTCTTCGGATGCGGCACGGGGCCCCAGCCGCCTCCGGCC
>NZ_RAWQ01000132.1:0-29709 GCF_003668965.1 Corallococcus sp. AB030 | reverse complement strand
CGGGAGGACTTCTACGCTGCTGCCGTCCACCTCCTGGCGCAGTTGGGCCGCCCAGGAGGCTTCCGACGTCTCATCTCCTCTGCCCGCACTCGTTGGGTAGGCAAAGATTTACCCCGGATGGCTTAGACGGCGCTACTTCGAAGACGCGCTGTCCAGCTCGCGCAGGTCGTCCGCTTCCAGCTTCAGGGAGAAGGCCCCGAGCAGCTCCTTCACCTGCGGCACGGACGTGGCGCTGGCGATGGGCGCCTCCACCGTGGGCCGCGTCGAAAGCCACGCGAGCGCCACCTGCGACGGCGTGGCACCCCGGCGCTCCGCCACCTTCTTCAGCGCGGCGACGACGCCCCAGCCCTGCGCGTTGCCGTACTTCTTGAGCACGTTGCCCGCGCGCGGTGACGCCGGTGCAGGCTGTCCCTCCTGGTACTTGCCGGTGAGGAAGCCCGCGGCGAGCCCGAAGTAGGGCGCCACGGCCAGGCCTTCCTTCTCACTCACCTGCTGGAGCGCGCCCTCGAACTTCGGACGCTCGACCAGGTTGTACTCCGGTTGGATGACCTGGTAGCGCGCGAGCCCCAGCTTCTTCTGCGTGTCCAGGGCCTCCTGCGCGCGCTCCGCGGTGTGGTTGCTCAGGCCCAGCGCCTTCACCTTGCCCGCCTTCACCAGCGCGTCGAAGGCGCGGAGCGTCTCCTCGAAGGGCGTGTTCGGGTCGTCGTAGTGCGCGTAGTACAGGTCGATGCGTTCCACGCCCAGGCGGCGCAGGGACGCGTCCACGCTCTTCTCGATGTGCTCGCGCGTGAGGCCCTTGCCCAGCGCCGTCTCCGCGCCGACCTTCGTGGCCACCACCAGGCGGTCCTTCGCCTTGCGCGAGGCGATCCACTTGCCCAGCACCGTCTCCGACTCGCCGCCCACGTGGCCGGGGATCCACCGCGAGTACACGTCCGCGGTGTCCACGAAGTTGCCGCCGCCCTCCACGAACGCGTCGAGCACGGCGAACGAGGTCGCCTCGTCCGCCGTCCAGCCGAAGACGTTCCCGCCCAGACACAGCGGGAACACCTCCAGGCCCGACGTTCCCAGCTTCCGCTTCGCCGCTGCTCCTGCCGCCATGCCCCAAATCCTTCCGGTGAGGCCGGGGCGTGCTACCCCGGCGTGAACCACACCACCGACAGCGGGGGCAGGGTGAGCGTCGCGGACGCGGGCTGGCCGTCCCAACCCGTGGGCTCCGTGTGCACCTGGCCCCGGTTGCCCATGCCGCTGCCGCCGTACTCCCCGGCGTCGGTGTTGACCAGCTCCACATAACGGCCGTGGAGTGGGAAGCCCACGCGATAATCCTCGCGAGGCACCGGCGACATGTTGGCCACGCACACCACGTGACGGCCGGGCGTGCGCGAGCGGCGCACGAAGGCCAGCACGTTCGCCGCGGACGCGTCCGGCTGCAGCCACTGGAAGCCCACGGGCTCGCTGTCCGAGTCGTACAGCGCGGGCAGGTCGCGGTAGATGCGATTCAGGTCGCCCACCAGGTTCTGGATGCCCTTGTGGCCCGGGTCATTGAGCAGGTGCCAGTCCAGGCTCTTGTCGTGGTTCCACTCCGCCGGCTGGCCGAACTCGCCGCCCATGAAGAGCAGCTTCTTGCCCGGGTGGGCCCACATCCACGCGAACAGCGCGCGCAGGTTCGCGCGCTTCTGCCACGCGTCGCCCGGCATGCGCCCGTAGAGGCTGCCCTTGCCGTGGACCACCTCGTCGTGGCTCAGCGGCAGCATGAAGTGCTCGCTGAACGCGTACAGCAGGCCGAAGGTGAGCTGGTTGTGGTGGAACTGCCGGTAGACGGCGTCCTTGGAGAAGTACGACAGCGTGTCGTGCATCCAGCCCATGTTCCACTTGAAGTGGAAGCCCAGGCCGCCCTCGCTGACGGGCTGGGACACCTTGGGCCACGCGGTGGACTCCTCCGCGATGACGACCACGCCCGGGTGCTTGCGGCGGATGGTGTCGTTGAGTTCGCGCAGGAACTGGATGGCTTCTTCGTTCTCGCGGCCGCCCCAGCGGTTGGGGACCCACTCGCCGTGCTTCCGGCTGTAGTCCAGGTAGAGCATGGAGGCCACCGCGTCCACGCGCAGCCCGTCGATGTGGTACTCCTCCAGCCAGAACAGCGCGTTGGCGATGAGGAAGTTGCGCACCTCGTTGCGGCCGAAGTTGAAGACGAGCGTGCCCCAGTCCGGCTGCGAACCCTGGCGTGGATCCGAGTGCTCGTAGAGGGACGTGCCGTCGAACTGGCCCAGCGCATGACTGTCGCGCGGGAAGTGGCCCGGCACCCAGTCCACGATGACGCCGATGCCCTCCTGGTGCAGGTAGTCCACCAGGTAGCGGAAGTCGTCCGGGTGGCCGAAGCGCGAGGTGGGCGCGTAGTAGCCACCGACCTGGTAGCCCCAGGAGCCGCCGTAGGGGTGCTCGGACACGGGCAGCAGCTCCACGTGCGTGAAGCCCAGCTCCTTCGCGTAGCGAGACAGCTCCGGCGCCAGCTCGCGGTACGTCATGGGCCGGTCGCCGTCCTCCACCACGCGGCGCCAGCTGCCCAGGTGGACCTCGTACACGCTCCATGGGTGCTGGGCCGCGTCCACGTGCTTCTCGCGCGCCTCCAGCCACGCGCTGTCGCCCCAGGCGTAGCGCTGCAGGTCGTGCACCACGGACGCGGTGGCGGGCGGCGTCTCCGTGCGGAAGGCGAAGGGGTCCGCCTTGAGCAGCGGGCCGCCGCCGTGGCCGGGCCGGATTTCGAACTTGTAGCGGGTGCCCTCGCCGACCTCCGGGACGAACAGCTCCCAGATGCCGGAGGACCCCATGCGCCGCATGGCGTGCAGGCGGCCGTCCCAGCCGTTGAAGTCACCCACCACGGACACGCCCCGGGCGGTGGGGGCCCAGACGGCGAACGACGTGCCCTTCACACCGTTGTGGTGGATGAGGTGCGCGCCCATGCGCTCCCAGAGCCGCTCGTGGCGGCCCTCGCCGGCGAAGTACAGGTCCATCTCCCCAATGGTGGGCAGGAAGCTGTACGGGTCGCGCAGCGTGAAGACCTTCTTGCCCGGGTACTCCACCTCCAGCAGGTACCCGAAGGGCTCCGTGCGGCCGTTGATGCGCGCCTCGAAGACGCCGCCGGTGCGGTGCTGCATGGGCACCTTGCCCCCGAACTCCGGCAGGACGTGGACGGCCACGGCCTCCGGGCGGTAGGCGCGCACCACGACCGCGTCGCCGTCCGGGTGGACGCCCAACATGGAGTGGGGCTCCGGGTGGCGCAGCTCCACCACGCGTTGCAGCTCCGCGTCCACCTGTGCTCTGTCCGCAGGCTTCCTCACTGGGCATCCTCCATCCGCAACAGGGCCTCGACGGGGATGCGCACCCAGTCCGGCCGGTTGGCGAGTTCGTAGCGCACTTCGTACAACAGCTTCTCCAGTTCGAAGGCGCGCAACATCACGTTGAAGGCTTCATCGTTGTCGGGCAGGAAGGGGGCGCCGCGCGTCGCCTGGCGGTAGCCCTCCAGGAACGCGTCGCGGGTGGGGCCCACGCGCCCGCGCGGCTGGCCGCCCTCCAGCGACACGGTGGCCTCCGCGTAGTCGAACGAGCGGATCATCCCCGCCACGTCGCGCAGCGCGCTGTACTTCTCACGGCGCGCGGTGAAGGAGCGGGACGGCTCGCCCTCGAAGTCGAAGAACAGCCACTGGCCCTCCGAGCGCAGCACCTGGCCCAGGTGCAGGTCGCCGTGGATGCGGATCTTCTGGCCGGAGGGCGCCACCTGCGCCAGCCGCTTCGCGTACGCGATGAGGCCGTCGCGTTTGTTCTCCAGGTCCGCGTGCAGCCGGCCGGCGTCCGCCAGCGTCACGCCCAGCTCGCCCACGATGGACGCGCTCCAGCGCTGCAGGTCCTCCTGGAGCAGCGGCTCCGGGGAGAACGCCAGGTCCTCCGGCTCCGCGGAGGCGAACGCCTTGTGCAGCTCTCCCAACCGCGCGCCCAGGTCTCGCATGTCCCCGAGGAAGCGCTCGCTTAGCGCCTTTTCCTGGCGCAGCCGCTCCAGCGTGTACTTCCAGCCGTCCACGGCGTCAGGCACGAAGCGGTGCGCCAGCGCGAGCGTCGCGCCCGCGGGGCCCTCCAGGTTCAGCGCGCCCACCAGTTGCGGCGTCGCGCGGAAGGACGTCTTCGTCGCGAGGAAGCGGCCCACCTCGTATTCGGGGTTCACGCCGGCCTCCAGCTTGCGGATGACCTTGACGATGACCCGCTCGCCCAGCACCAGCGAGGTGTTGCTCTGCTCCACGTTGAGCCGGCGCACGGAGAGCGGATCCGGCAGCGCCACGCCGCTGTCCGTGGAGGCGATCCATTCACCCACCACGCGGCCGGAGCCGGACACCACCTGCCGGCCCTCGCGCGCGAGGTTGAAGACGGCGCGCACGCAGTCGTCATCCTCCAGCGCGCTCACCAGTCCGTCGGCCGTGTGCCGGACCTGGAGCTGGTAGCGCTCCGGATTTCCCAACTCGTAGACGACTTCGATGATGGCCAGGGTGAAGGAGCACGTGCCCAGGTCCATGTTCACGTGGTCCGCCACGCTGACACTTTTGATGGGCCACGCCTTGCCGGCGAACCAACGTTGGGCCTTGAGGAAGTCTGGCAGCTTGGTCAGGTCCAGGGGGGTCACGCGGGGTTACTCCTTCGCCTGCAGCGGCTTGTCCAACCGGAACCACAGGAACATGTAAGGCCCCATCGACAGCTGATAGGGCAGGTCGCTGATGCGGGGGAATGGCGTCTCTCCAATCAACTCCACGGGGATGCTGCCTTCGAACTCGCGCAGGTCCAGCACGCCCGGCTGCGCGAAGCGCGACAGGTTGCACACGACGAGCACCGTCTGGCCCTCCCACTCCCGCACGAAGGCCAGCACCTTGCGGTTCTCCGTGGTGAGGAAGCGCAAGGTGCCCATGGCGAACACGGGGTAGCGCTGGCGGATGCCAATCATCCGCTTCACCCACTGGAGCAGGCTGGACTTCTGCCGCTCCTGGGCCTCCACGTTGATGGACTGGTAGCCGTAGACGGGATCCGCGATGACGGGCGCGAAGAGGCGCGCGTAGTCCGCGCGGCTGAAGCCCGCGTTGCGGTCGCCGGTCCACTGCATGGGCGTGCGCACGCCGTTGCGGTCGCCCAGGTAGATGTTGTCGCCCATGCCAATTTCGTCCCCGTAGTAGAGGACCGGCGTGCCGGGCAGGGTGAAGAGCAGGCTGTGCATCAATTCAATGCGGCGCCGGCCGTTGTCCATCAGCGGCGCCAACCTGCGGCGGATGCCCAGGTTGATGCGCATGCGCGGGTCGGTGGCGTACTCCCGGTACATGTAGTCCCGGTCCTCGTCCGTCACCATCTCCAGCGTCAGCTCATCGTGGTTGCGCAGGAAGATGGCCCACTGGCAGGTGTCCGGGATGTCCGGCGTCTGCTGCATGATTTCGACGATGGGCGTGCGGTCCTCGCGGCGCACCGCCATGAAGAGGCGGGGCATCACCGGGAAGTGGAAGCCCATGTGGAACTCGTCGCCCTCGCCAAAGTACACGCGCACGTCGGCGGGCCACTGGTTCGCCTCCGCGAGCAGCACCTTGTTCTGGTACTCGGAGTCGATGGTCTTGCGCAGCTTCTTCAAGAACGCGTGCGTCTCCGGGAGGTTCTCGCAGTTGGTGCCCTCGCGCTCGAAGAGGTAGGGCACTGCGTCGCAGCGGAACCCGTCCACGCCCATGTTGAGCCAGAAGCGCATGACGTCCAGCATGGCTTCCTGCACTTCGGGGTTGTCGTAGTTCAGGTCCGGCTGGTGGCTGAAGAAGCGGTGCCAGAAGTACTGCTTGGCCACCGGATCCCACGTCCAGTTGGAGCGCTCCGTGTCGGTGAAGATGATGCGCGCGCCCTTGTAGGCCTCGTCCGTGTCGCTCCAGACGTACCAGTTGCGCTTGGGGCTCTGGGGGTCCCTGCGCGCCTCCTGGAACCAGGGGTGCTGGTCGCTGGTGTGGTTCACCACCAGCTCGATGATGATGCGCAGCCCGCGCTTGTGGGCCTCTTCCACCAGCCGCTGGAAGTCCGCCAGCGTGCCGTAGTCCGGGTGGATGCCGTAGTAGTCCGCGATGTCGTAGCCGTCGTCGCGCAGCGGGGACGGGTAGTGCGGCAGGAGCCACAGGCAGTCCACGCCCAGGTCCTGGAGATACGGCAGCTTTTCAATCAGGCCCGGGATGTCCCCGTGGCCGTCCCCGTTCGAGTCATGGAATGCGCGGATGTGCAGCTCGTAGATGAGCGCTTTTTTGTACCAAAGCGGATCCAGGTCCATACGCCTCTCGGAGGGAGTCACTCGAAGTAGTCGAACGCGTGTTCGGTGCGGCGGTAGCGGTACACGGCCCAGATGGCCGCGGGTTGTTCGGGCGTCAGGCGCACCTGCACGTCCGGGCCCTGCCAGAGCGAGCGCTGATCAGCCATCAGTTCCTGCACCTGATAGGTCTCCTCCGCGGTGACGCCCAGCCATTCCATGGGCACGCGGAGCAGGGCTTCTTGTGGCGCGTACGGATCCAGGCTCACCGCCACCAGCACCGTGCTGAGGCCGTCCGGTGAGCGCTTGCCATAGAAGAGGACGCGGTCGTTGTCGGACTCGAAGAAGCGCAGCGCCTGGTAGTGCTGGAGCGCGGGGTGCGCCTTGCGGATGGCGTTGAGCCTGGAAATCCATCCAGAGATGTTGCCCGGCCGGTCCCAGTCCCAGGCGACGAGCTGGTACTTCTCCGAGTCCAGGTACTCCTCTTTGCCCGGCACGGGGCGGCCCTCGCACAGCTCGTAGCCCGAGTACATGCCCCACACGGACGACAGCGTGGAGGCCAGCGCCACGCGCACGCGGAAGGCGCCGGGCCCCGCGTTCTGGAGGTTCTCCGGGAGGATGTCCGGCGTGTTGGGCCAGAGGTTGCCGCGGAAGTAGTCCGCCACGGGCGGCTGGGTGATCTCCTCCAGGTACGTGCGCAGCTCGTCCTTGAAGAGGCGCCAGGTGAAGTACGTGTACGACTGGGTGAAGCCCACCTTGCCCAGGGCCTTCATCACCTTGGGGCGGGTGAACGCCTCGGACAGGAAGAGCACGTCCGGGTGCAGGTCCTGCACGTCCCGGATGAGCCAGTGCCAGAACTGCATGGGCTTGGTGTGCGGGTTGTCCACGCGGAAGGTCCGCACGCCGTTGTCCACCCAGTGCAGCACGACGGACTTGAGCTCCTTCCAGAGGGCGTCCCGAGCGGGGCCCATCCAGTCGAAGTTGACGATGTCCTCGTAGCGCTTGGGCGGGTTCTCCGCCGTCTTGATGGTGCCGTCCGGGCGGTGCTGGAACCACTCCGGATGCTCCTTCACGTACGGGTGGTCCGGCGAGCACTGGAAGGCCAGGTCCAGCGCCACTTCGATGCCGTGCGCCTTCGCCGCGTCCACGAACGCGCGGAAGTCCTGCAGCGTGCCCAGCTCCGGGTGCACGGCCTTGTGGCCGCCCTCCGTGGCGCCAATGGCCCATGGGCTGCCCACGTCGCCGGGCTCCGCGCGCAGGCTGTTGTTCTTGCCCTTGCGAGCGGTGCGCCCGATGGGGTGGATGGGCGGCAGGTAGACGGTGTCGAACCCGAGCTTCTGGATGTATGGCAGCCAGGCCTGCGCGTCCTTGAAGGTGCCGTGCGTCTTGCCGTCGCGCTTCGCGGAGCGGGGGAAGAATTCGTACCAGGCGGCGTTGCGCGCCTTCTCCCGGTCCACGAACACCTCCAGCACCTTGTCGTACTTGCTGGCGAGCGTGCGGTCCGGATGCCGTGACGCGGCGTCCGCCAGCTCGGAAGACAGCGCGGCGAGGAGGTGGTCCGGCGTGGGCGGCGTGCGCAGGCGGGCCCCTGCCTCGGCGAGCAACCGGTGGTCCTCCGCGGACTTGCCCTTGGCGCGAGCGGCGGCGCCTTCCAGCAGGGCAGCGCCCTCCAGCAGCTCGCTCTTCACGTCACGGCCGGCGTCCACCTTGCGCTTCAGCTCGTGCGCCCACGTGCGGAAGAGATCCGGCCAGGCTTCAATCGTGAATTCGTAACGGCCGTTCTTCGCGAGCGGGATGGAGCCTTCCCAGGCGTCGTTGTTCTTGAAGGCGAGAGGGACCTCGGCCCAGTCCGTCTTCTGGGCAGCAGGGGTGACCTGGCGCCAGCGGGCGACGGCCACGAGGACGTCGTGGCCTTCCTTGAAGATGTCCGCCCGGACGGTCAGGCTCTCCCCGGCGACGCGCTTGATGGCGTAGCGCCCCGCGTCCAGTTCCGGCTGGACGTTCTCGATGAACACGCTTCCGAGTCGTTCGGTCATATCGGCTGGCGGCCCCTTATAGGACTCTGAGTCAGTGGCTCCAGGCGGCATTGCGCGGGTGTTGATGATTGAAGATGGCCGCCGCCTGGTCGCGTTGGCCTGTCAACGTTAGGAACGGAGGGAGCGGTCGCCCAGCCCGAGGAACCGGGTAGACGGGCCCTGATAGTTGAAGCTGGGATCCGCCCCTCCGGTTGCGGTATCCGGGACGAACATGGCGCCCAACGACTCCGCTGCTCAGCAAGCGAGTGACCAGTCGGCCGACCGCGACCTGTTGAAGCAGGTGGCACTCGGCAGCGCCGCGGCCATGCGAGATGTCTACGCGAGGTGTTCCGCGCGGGCGTTCGCCATCGGGGTGCGGCTGTTGCCCACGCGGGCGGACGCGGAAGAGGTGCTGCAGGAGACCTTCCTGGAGGTCTGGCGGCGCGCGCGAGAGTTCGACCCGGCGCGCGGCGGACTGGAGACGTGGGTCACGACCATCGCGCGCACGCGGTCCATTGATCGACTGCGTTCATTGGGCACGGTGTCGCGGATGGTGGATGGGGTGGCGCAGCAGCCGCCCCCGGTGAGCGCGACGCCGCCGTCACCGGATGACTCCGCCGCCGCGGCGCAGGACCAGGCGCGGGTGCGGGCGGCGATGGCGCAGTTGCCGCCGGAGCAGCGCGAGGTGGTGCTGCTCGGGTATTTCGACGGGCTGTCCCAGAGTGAGATCGCGAAGAAGACGGGCCAACCGCTGGGGACGGTGAAGACGCGTGCGCGGCTGGCGCTGGAGAAGCTGGCGGTGCTGCTGGACGCGCCTCCAGTGAGCACGTCCGGCTGAGTGCAGGACAGCAGCCCTGTTCCGCGGGGACGGGCGGTGGGGCAGGCCCCGGCCACGTCCTCCTTGCCGCTGTCGGGTGGGGCCCCAAACGTTGCGACTGTTTGGCGAACCCGAGGGAGGGGGCGGACATGCGCAAGATGCGGGAGACGGGGACGGCGTTGATGAACGCGCGGGAGATGCGGCTGGTGCTGGCCAGCGCGCCGCGCAACTTGATGGAGCTGTCCCGGCGCGAGCTGATGGGGATGGTGCGGCGCGCGCGCGGCATGGTGGACCAGTACGAAAAGCTGGCGCGCCGGCTGCGCCGTGAGGCCATGCGCGTCCCCATGGGGAGCCGTGTGATCGGCGGGCGCATGGACACGCGGCGCAAGGCAGCCCTGTTCCGCAAGGCGCTGACGCGCTTCGAGTCGCAGCTGCGGCGGATGGAGATGGTGCCGGCGCGGAAGGCGAGGCCGACGATGCGCAAGCGGCCGGCGGTGAAGAAAACGCTGCGGCCCGCGGCCCGCGCCACGGCGCAGCGCAAGAAGGCGGTGGTGACGAAGAAGGCGATGCGGCCCGCGGGCTATGCGCGCCGGGGCCCGGTGAAGGCACGGGCGCACAAGGCGCGGCGCATGCCGGCGGTGAAGGCACGGGCGCACAAGGCACGGCGCATGCCGGCGATGAAGGCGCAGGCGCACCGGACCGTGAAGGGGCGGACGCCAGCGCGCCGGGCCGCGACGCGGTAGCGGATTTCGGGGGAGGGAAGCCGGGTCGCGTCCAGCTCGTGGCCTGGCGAGGGGGAGGGGAGCTGGACTGTGTCCGCCCCGCATTGGGGCGGACACAGTGGGCGTGAGCGGAGCCCATCGCCAGAAGGTCGCCGACAAAGCCGGCGCGAAAGTCCGGAGCGAGCGGCGGAGTCCAGGTCCCACCGGCACCAGCGTTCCAACTCAAGGGCCAGCGTACGGAGCTTCATGGGCGAGAGGGGACGCGAAGGGCCCTCGCCGCACACGACGCAGAATCGTCCTGCACGGTGGCTGACACGGAGCCGCCGGCACCACGCTCTTCGCCGCGGAGGTGCAGCTCCGTCGCTTCGTCATGTGCGGGAGCTGATGAGGAGGCGCTGGCACCACGCTCTTGGCCGCGGAGGTGCAGTTCCGACGCTTCGTCATGTGCGGGAGTTGATGAGGAGGCGCTGGCACCACGCTCTTCGCCGCGGAGGTGCAGTTCCGACGCTTCGTCATGTGCGGGAGTTGATGAGGAGGCGCTGGCACCACGCTCTTCGCCGCGGAGGTGCAGTTTCGACGCTTCGTCATGTGCAACGGCTGATGCAGAATCGGCGGCGCTATGTTTTTCGTCGTGGTGGTGCAGCTCCGACGCTTCGCCCTGCGCGATAGTTGATGCGGAGGTACCGGCGCCATGCTCCTCGAGATAGGGGCGTACCTCCAGGGCGTCGTCTTGCGCGGTGGTTGACCTGGAGGTGTCGGCTCCATGCTCCTCGACACCGGGGAGTGCCTCCTGCGCGACCGCCTGCGCAGTGGTTTGCGCGGAGTCGCCAGCGCCACGTTCCTCGACGCCAGGGCGTGCCTTCGCCTCATCCGCCAGGCCGCTGGCCTGTGCGGGCGCACCAATGGGTCCCTCTTGGGCGGATGGGGCCTCGGGGGACGCAGGTGACTGGGGCGCAGGGGCGAAGGCGTTCAGCACGCGCTCATCGCGCGCCTTCAGCAGTGCCGGCAGCTCATGCTGAAGTGCCTGCACGTCGCGCTCGTTCAGAATTGCCATCACGCGGAAGGCCCACTCGCGCAGCGCCGCTCCGCCCATGAGCGGCAGCAGTTGGGCGGCGCCTCCCAGGAAGGCCCGGTGCAGGGACTGAACGAGGAGCACGTGCCCCGGACGCGCCGCCACCCGCGCCGCATGCCGCAGCAACTCGAACTCCGCCTGCGCGCAGGTTTCCCCCGACTCCCAGCGCGCCGCGTCCTGGAGCTGGTAGCACGTGCTCCCCAGCCGGTCCAAGTCGAGGTCCGAGGCCCTCGCGCAGCAGTCGGCCAGAAGCTCCACCAGCACCTGCCGCTTGAGGCTGAAGTAGCCCTCCAGAAGCCACCGGGCATCCGGGTTGCTCGCGTCATGCAGCGCCAGCCCCAGGTTCTCCAGCGTCAGCGACTCATCCAGCGGCACCGCGCGCGTCTTGCGTCCGGGGCGCTGCACCACCAGGCCTCGCGCTGCCAGCCGCCGCAGCGCCTCGCGGATGGTGCCCCGGCACACCTCATAGCGGCGCGCCAGCTTCGCTTCGGAGCCGAATTGCCCGCTCGGATGCAGCCGCCCCAGCGCGATGTCGCGCTCGATTTGCGCCTCCACATAGGCCACGAGTCCTCGCCGTTCCATCCCCATCCCCTTCCTCGTCCCAGCATCGCCATCCAACCACAGGGGTCTGACATGGACGTGCGGGCCCACCCGCCGCGTCGCTTGCCGGGCCAGCGCGCTCCCGGGCCGCATGGGGCGAAAACCTGTCCGACTGTCGGACAGGTTTTGAGGCAACCGGGCCCGGGCGGGCGACCCTGTGCGTGCACCACATTGGTATCCGTGCGCGCATGACGTTGTGCCCACTGACGGGCCGGCGGCCTGGGGACCATGCTGCGGAAACTTGTCCGACAGTCGGACAGGTTTTGAGGCAACAGGGCCCGGGCGGGCGCGTCTGTCCGTGGCTCACCTTCGTGTTCGCGCATGCACGACGTCGCGGGCCCACGGCCGCAGTCCGTGAGTCAGGCTCCGGGTGGAATGCTTCGGGGCGCGGGATTTGCTGACGACTTGCGTAGATGACGGCCCATGCGGAAATCCTGGCCGTACGCAGTGGTGATGCTGCTGGTGCTCGTTGGCGTGCCCAGATTGCTGCGCCACTTCATTCCCGACCGGCGGCTGGCGCTGACGATGTTCCCCGTCGTCATGTTCGCCCTGCTTGTGCCGATAGCCCTCTGCTTTCTTCCTCGCTACCGCCGGAGCAAGAAGCTCACGGACGAGGGGCTCCAGTTGTTGTCGGAGGGGAGGGTGGCCGCCGCGCTCGAGCGGTTCGAGGCGTCGCGACCACTCGCGAAGGTCCAGGTCATTCCCACGTACAACATCGGCGTCGCCCGGCTCCAGCTCTGGCAACTGCCGATGGCGGGGCGCGAGCTTTCGAGTCTGGAGTCCCGGAAGGATCTGACGCCGCAGTTCCGCGCGGTGTTGTCCGCGGCGCTCGCGCTGGTGGACGCGCTCGAAGGTCGGTTGGCGCGAGTGGATTCCCGGCTTGCCGAGGCGAGGTCGCGGGTGGACTTTCCCTTGTGGTTCGCATCGCTCGCTTCAGCGGTGGTGGCGTGCCGTGAGGGGCGCTGGGCCGAGGCTCGCGAGCTGCTGGCCGATGCGGCGCTAGAGAATCTCAACGGACCTCTGCTCGGACTGCGGAATGTGCTGGAGGTATGGTGCGTAGAGCAGCTCACCGGGGAGGCGCGGCCGGTGGACGCCATCGCTCTTTTCGGGGAAGCGTCACAGGACTCGCTTGAGGCTGCATGGCCGGAGCTCGTGAACTACGTGGTGAAAAGGTCATCTTGATGGGCACTTGGGAACGCGGGCTTCCATCATTGAAGCAGGTTTCGACTCCCAGCCTGGCTCCCCTGCGCGAGGTCGGGAGCGCGACGTTCTCGCTGTCGGACCTGGACCAACTGGGGACTCCGAACTTCGAAGGGAAGGACGTGGAGGCTTCCATCAAAACGTGGTGGCTCGAGGCGCAGTGCGGTCTGGAGTTCGTCCTGTCGCAGGACTTCCTCACCGGGAACGCCAGGGTCATCGCGGAAGAAACAGCGGAGTTCGAGCATGTCCTCGCGCACCTTTCCTTTTCCGCGGAAGAGCCCTTCCAAATGGGGCCCTCCTCCGAGGAGCGGACGCGGCGCGATGGGCATGGCGGCTGGCGCGTCCTTCGAATCGACACGCATGGTGGCACGTTCGAGGTGGCAAGTTTTTCGCGTGAACGGTCCGCTCGTTGCTTCGCGGACCTCCTGGATCATCGCGGACACAAGCAGGGCTATTTCGTAGAGAGCCAGGACCCGCTGCATCCTCTTCCGTCCCGAGGCCCAGGCCCCATGCATTGGGTCCTGCTGCGCCAGGACGAGAACGGCGTGCGATATGAGATCGCGCGCTCGCCCTGGCGTTCGCAGTTGGAGTGGCTGGCGGAGCAGTACAACAAGGAGCCTCGCCACAAGCAGCTCTGGTTCGTTGAGAGCCTGCCTCCTGTCACCCCGGTGGCGACATCAGCGGACCGGTGAAGGCGACCTCCAGACCTCCGTATTCCGAGGGAGCCAGGGTCATCTTCCAGCCGTGCAGCTCCACCACGTTGTGCACGATGTTCAGGCCCAGGCCCTGGCCTTGCGGCTCTCGTGTTCGTGCCGAGTTGCCTCGGAAGCGGCGCTCCAGGATCCTGAAACGCTCCTCCTCGGAGATGCCCGGTCCGTCGTCGATGACCCGCAGGTGGAAGGTCTGCTGGCGCGTCGTCTCCAGCACCACCGCCACGTGGCCGTCCTCGCGTCCGTAACGGATGCCGTTGAGCACCACGTTGCTGACCGCCTGCTCCAGCAAGGTTTCGTCGCCCATCACCCAGGTTTGCGTCGCCGGGACTCCGCTCTCCAGGGCGATGCGCTGCGGCCTCGCGATGGGCTGGTGCCGGCCCAGCACCCGTGACACCAATGCGTTCAGGTCCACCGGCGCGTGCTGTACCTGCGGTGCTCCCGCTTCCAGCCTCGCCGCCGCTCCCAGGTTGTGCACCAGCGAGGCCATGTAGTGCGCCTCGCTCATCGCGGACAGCATCAGTCCCGATTCCAATGGCTCACCCGCGCGCATCCGCTGCTGCATCGCTGCCAGGTGCCCCTGCAACACCGTGAGCGGCGTCATCACGTCGTGCGTCGTGTTCGCCAGGAAGTCTCGCAGCGTCTGCTCGCGCGCTTGCTGGTGCGCCATCTGCGCCTGGATCTCCGCTCGGGCCTGCTGGAAGGCTCGGGCCAGTTCCGCGATCTCGTCGGTGCCGTTCACCGTCACGGGCTGCTCGTAGCGGCTGCCCGATGAGGCTCGCACCTCGTCCGTCAGTCGGCGCAGGCGCTGCACCACCGGCCCCAGCGCCACCACCATCGCGGACAGGAGGATGAGTGTGGGCACTCCCCAGACGTACAGCGGCGGCAGCCCCACCTCTGGCGACTCCGCGGGCTCCACCCGACGCGCGAGCACGTACTCGCAGGGGCCTCCATCCCAGGACATGCGCAACAGCAGGTCCTGCACCAGCGCGCCGTCCGCCTTCGAGTAGCGGCGCACGCCCACGCCGTCGTCCTGCACGCCCTTGCGCAGTTCGTCGTCCAGCGCCGGTGCCTGCGGGTTTCGCGAAACGAACTGGCCGTCGAACGGGTAGAGGCTCACCGGCGGCAGGCGCCGCCCCAGCGGCCCCCGGGCCCCCAATCGCGGCGGACCTTCGTCTCTGGGCCTGGGGCCCTCCGATGCGGGCCCATTGCCTGATGGCTCGTTCGGCGCGACCGTGCCGGAGGGCGGGCCTCCGTTGCCGTCGGGCAGGCCTTCGCGCTCCCACGGCGGACGCTGGGGTGAACGGGAGCGGACCATCCAGGTCTCGGGTGTGGCCTCGCAGCGTTCTCGGCCCCCGGACTGCATCTGCGACAGCGTGGACGCGATGATGACTTCGTCCGTCGTGCGGCGGCGCACCGAGTGCTCCACCTGAACCAGCGCGAACACCGCGGGCACTGTCACCGCCACCGCAGTGAGGGCCAGCCGCAACCGCAGCTTCACGCATCCTCCCCGGGCACCAGCCGGTAGCCCACGCCCCAGACCGTCTCCACGCACTTCACCGGACCCAGCTTGCGCCGCAGCCGCGACACGTGGACGTCCAGCGTGCGCTCCGTGCCCTCACGCTCCGGATCCAACACGTGCTCCACCAGCCACTGCCGCGTCACCGCCTCCTGCGGCCTGCGCGCCAGCGCCGCGAGCAACTCGAACTCCACCCGCGTGAGCTCCACCGGCCGCCCCTGCACCTGCACCGCGTGCCCCTGCAGGTCGATGCGCAGCGGGCCCATCTCCACCACCGCCTGCTCCTTCTGCAACGTGGGCCGGCGCAGACGCGCTCGCACGCGCTCCACCAGCTCCTCCGGCCAGAAGGGCTTCGTCATGTAGTCGTCCGCGCCCAGCTTCAGCGCCCGGACCTTGTCCAGCGTGTCGTTGCGCGCGCTCAGGATGAGCACCGGGACCTCCGAGAAGGTCCTCAGCGCCTTGAGCATGTCCAGGCCGTAGGTGCCCGGCAGCATCAGGTCCAACACCACGAGGCTCACGTCCGGCAGGTCGCCGGACACCAGCAGCCGGCCCTCGCGCCACCACACGGGCTCGAAGCCCGCGCAGCGCAGGTGCCCGACAATCTGGGACCCGAGCTGGTCGTCATCCTCCACCAGCAGGATGCGGTCGCCCATGCGCCATGCCTCCCTTCGGACACATCACCCCGGAGGACTCCGGGGTGGCCCGGCTCACCCTATTTCAGGGCATGCCACCGTCGAAGCCCGGGGGAGGCCCCATGCCGCCATCCCAGCCAGGCGGGGGACCCATGCCACCGTCGCCGCCTGGAGGAGGACCGCCGGGCCCACCACCGCCGCCGCTGCCGCCCGGCATGGCGCAGGACGCGGTATTCAGCGAGGAGCGGACGACCAGCGTCTTGGACGCCAGCATCGCGCCGTCCGACATGCGCTGCGTGGCGAAGAGGTAGTCGCCCACCGCGTCTCCTGAGACCACCGTGTCGTTCTGGTTGGTCGTGTCGCGCTCGCCACGCGTGTTGTAGAGCGGCTGGCTGTTGACGATGTCGTCGCTCGTCGAGTCGTCGAAGAACAGCTGCGACGTGACGAACTCCTGGCCGTTCACCCGCACCGTGAAGTGGATGTGGATGGTGCGGCTGCTGTACCAACCGGGGAAGCACGTGTCGAAGTCCACGCGCCCGTTGGCGTCCGTGGTCCGCACCCCGCGGAACCACCGCGCCGCGCGGGCCGTCGCGTCTCCGGACGTGCAGAAGTCGCTTGCGTCCTCGCCGGAGTAGAGGCCTTCCGGGCCCGCGTGCCAGATGTCCACCGTGGCACCCGGGATGGGCTTGCAGGACTCGTCCACGACGAGGAAGGCCAGGCGCACCGGCAGGCCTTCATGGCCCTCGCTGATGTCCTTGCGGTCCACCGTGGTCGCGTAGCAGGGCCCCAGCGTGGCTTCGCAAGCGAGGTTGCACACCGTGCCCAGGCCGGACGCGAACGGAGCCGGATACGCGGCGGCGGCCGTCATCGCCGCGGTGCCGCCCGTGGCCCAGAAGCCCGGGTCCACCACTCCCGCGTCGGTGCCCGTGCCCGCGTCGGCTCCGGTGTTCGTGTCGTCGCCCGTCGTGTCGTCGCCTCCGCAGGCGACGAGCAGCTTCGCCACGGGAACCGCGGCCAGCGACAGGCCAATGCCGCGCAAGATGCTCCGGCGCGTGACGACCTTGGGGGAAAGGTCCTGAGGGGATTCGCTCTTCATCCGGGGTTCCTCCGGGAGCTCGGGAGCCAGGGGCGGCGAGAGTGCCGCCCTCGGGGCCGCCCGGGGCTGACCGGATGGCGAACCGGGTTATCTCGGGAGAACCTTAAGCAATCCTTGCGCGGAAGGTCCGCGACTCAGGAAAAGCGCACGCGGAAGGCGGCGAGCAGTGGACCTGTTGCCCGTCCGTCCGCCGTGGAGCGGGGACCGCCTTCGGGGAGCGTCGTACCCAGTTCCTCCAGCGCGGGCTTCATGGAGTCGAAAGCGTGGAGCGCCTCCGCCGCGTTGTCGAAGAAGCGCGGATGCAACAACCAACCGGAGATGCCGCAGGTGACGACATGGAAGGACCGCGAGTCATCCGACTCATAGGTCAGGCGCAGGAGGCCGCGGAAGCCCTCGTCCCGCACGATGGTGCCGCCCTGGCTGCCCATGCCGCCGAGCGTCGCGCCGCCCTCGTAGTCGCTCCAGCCTGAGTCCGCGTTCATGCCCCACGCATAGCACCCCAAGGGCTGACACGGGCGGCGTGACAGGGAGGCGCCGCGCCGTTGCCCGTGGTCCCGGTCTGGCGCAGCGAGCGGCGCCCCGGGTGGGGTTGCACGCCGGTTGTCGGCCTCCGCGCACCGCCCAACGTTTGCGGAGTGGGGGGATGCCGTCATGTCCGCGGAAACAATCCATGAGCCGCGCTACACCGAGGAGATCATTCCCTTCCTCGCGGGTGACGGCCGCGCGCTGCACCTGGTTCACCTGCGCGGTGTCGAGAAGGCGGACAAGGGGCCGGTGGTGCTGGTGCACGGAGCCGGCGTGCGCGGGAACATCTTCCGCGCGCCGGTGCGTCAGACCTTGGTCGATGCGCTGATTGAAGACGGCTACGACGTGTGGCTGGAGAACTGGCGCGCCAGCATGGACGTGGAGCCGGGCGAGTGGACGTTGGATCAGGCCGCCGTCCTGGACCACCCGCCCGCCATCCGTACCGTGCGGGAGAAGACGGGCGCGGACAAGATCAAGGCCGTCATCCACTGCCAGGGCTCCACCAGCTTCACCATGGCCGCGGTGGCGGGGCTCCTTCCAGAGGTGGATCTCATCATCACCAACGCGGTGTCACTGCACCCGGTGGTGCCCGCGACCGCGAAGGTGAAGCTCCACTACGCCGTGCCGCTGGTCGCGCGGTTGACGCCCTTCCTGGATCCGCAGTGGGCCTACGGCGGCCCCACGCGCACGGCCCGGATGCTGACGCGCGTGGTGCAGGCCACGCATCACGAGTGCGAGAACCTGGTCTGCCGCTGGACGAGCTTCACCTACGGCACGGGCTTCCCGGTGCTGTGGCGCCACGAGAACCTCAACGCCCAGACGCACGACTGGCTCCAGCACGAGTTCGGTCCGGTGCCCTTCAGCTTCTTCAAGCAGATGTACCAGTGCGTGCGCGCCGGCCACCTGGTGCCCGTGGAGGGCTTCCGCGCGCTGCCGGAGGACCTGGGCGTGCGCGAGCCCCAGACGGACGCGCGCTTCGTCTTCTTCGCGGGCGAGGAGAACCGCTGCTTCCTCGCGGAGAGCCAACGCCGCAGCTTCGAACATCTGGAGCACTTCCACCCGGGCCGGCACGCGCTGCACCTCCTGCCGGGCTACGGCCACCTGGACGTCTTCATGGGCAAGCGCGCGTCCCAGGATGTCTTCCCCCTCATCCTCTCCGAGCTGGATCGCTCCGCGCTCCACTGACGAAAGGCAAAGCCATGTTCCTGCCTCGACGCATCCAGACCCAGTACGGCCGCTATTCGCGGGTGGACGACATCCCGTACGCGCTGCCGGTGGACTCGAAGGGGGCACCGGCGATGGTGGCCGCCTTCACCGTGGACGCTCGCCGCGCCGCGGCCCTGCTGCCCGGCAATGAACTGCACCCGCTGCGCCTGTCGCGCGACCGCGGCGTGCTGCTCGTCTCCGTCATCGACTACAAGCGGACGGACATTGGCGCGTACATCGAGTTCAGCATCGCGCTCGCGTGCACGCATGGACGCAGGCCCTCGCCTCCGCTCCTGCCCCTGCTGTTCCAGAAGCGCTTCGGCGTGGGGCAGTACGTGGTGGACCTGCCGGTGAATACGGAGGTCTCCGTGAAGGGCGGCAAGGGCATCTGGGGCATGCCCAAGCACCTGGCCCGGTTGGACTTCCGGGTGGAAAACGGCTCCGTGAGCAGCCGCTACGAGGAGGGCGGCCAGCAGGCGGTGCGCGTGCGCATCGAGCGCCCGAAGCTCGCGTGGCTTCCGCTGCGGATGGCGGCGGTGAACTACTGCGCCTTCCGGGGGATGCTGATGAAGTCCACCATCTACTTCCGGGGCCGCTTCGGCTTCCGGGTGGGGAAGCGCGCGTGGGGGACGCTGGAGGTGGGGGACCATCCGCGCGTGCAGGTGCTGCGGGATTTGAGCATCTCCCCGCGCCCGTTCCTCACCGGGTTCTTCCCATCGTCTAGCGGCGTGCTGGATGACCACTTCGAGGCGTGGTTCCTCACCCAGCCCACGCTGCCTCCGGACACGTATCCGGAGGGGCTCGAAAGCGTGGTGGACCTGGGCCAGGACCAGACGCCCATGCCGGACCCGGAGTCGGACGGAGCGCCGCCGAGGGTGCTCCAGGCCGTGGCGCCCCTGCCCGAGGAAACGCGGCCATGAAGCGCGGCGGCCGCCTGGATCTGGGGAATGCGTGCCTGCTGTTCCTGTGCACGTCCATGTGCCTGGGCACGGGCTGGTCGCTGATCCTCTTCACGTTCCCCATCGCGCCCCAGCTCACGGTGGACAACTACTACCTGCAGTTCGTGCCGCAGGTGCAGGCGGCCACGCGGTTCTTCACCTGGATGACGGTGGTGATGCTGCTGTCCGCCGGAGTGCTGGCGTGGCGCGAGCGCAAGACGGCCCTTCGCTGGTACCCGCTGGGCGTGCTCGTCGCGGTGGTGGTGGCCACGCTGCTCACGCGCATCTACATCTTCCCGTACAACGACGAGATGGCCGCCGGCATCACGTCGCCTGAACGGCTGACGGAGGTGCTGGGCGCGTGGATGCGGATGAACCGCATCCGCGTGGGGCTGTGGACGGTGCAGTGGCTGCTCACGCTGGGCTACTTCGTGCACCGGGTGCTGCGCGCGGAGCATCCGGCGGGAGAGCGCTGGCGCCTGGGGGTGTCCGTGCCTTCGCGCCGGGAGGCCCACGCATGAGCCCGGCCGCGTCGCGATGGCTGGAGCGCCAGGCCCGCGTCCGCGGCCGCCCCTGGCGCTGGGCGCTCGCGGCCATCGGGTGGATCACCGTCGCGACCGGCGCGGCGCAGATGTTCCTGCCGGGGCTGGAGCTACGGCTGTTGCACGCGGATGCGTCCGCCGCGCCCGCGCACTTCTTCCGCATCGTGGGCATGTTCATGGTGCTGTTCGGCGGCCTGCTCCTGCACGGCCTGCACGAGCCTCGCGCGAACCCCGCCGCCTTCCTGTGGACCGGCCTCCAGAAGGTGGGGGCCTGCGGGATGGTGGCGGCGGGCGTGGCGCGCGACCTGCTGTCGCCCCTGGCGCTGGGGGTGGCTGCGGTCGACGCGCTGTCCGCGGTGCTGGTGCTGGGGTTCTACGCGTCGCTGCGCCAGCGCGAGCAGATCATCACCGTGCTCAGGCCGCAGACAGAAGTAGCGGCTCCGGAGGCCACCAGCCCCTCCGTCAGCGCGCTGCGTGTCGCGGATGCGACCCGGAATGGCGTGCCTTCGCGGCGGCTCCAGCGCACGTTCGACGAGGGCATAGCCATCCAGGTGTCCCCGGCGGAGGCTCCCCGGCGTTCGTTGGTGCTCGCGGGAGGCGGCATGCGCGTCGCGTGGCAGGCGGGCGTGCTGCGCGCGCTGACGGACGCGCGGCTGTCCTTCACCCACGCGGACGGCACGTCCGGCGGCATCATCACCCTGGCGATGTGGCTGTCCGGCCAGTCCCCCGCGGAGATGTGTGAGCGGTGGCGGACGCTGGACGTGAAGGACTTCGTGTCGCTGATGCCGCTGGACGAATACGCGCGGCCCTGGAAGCTCACCGCGCCGGGGGACGCGGACGGCATCGTCCAGCGCGTCTTCCCGCACCTGGGCGTGGATGTGGACGCCATCCGCGCGAACCGCGAGCGTTCCGGCACCTTCAACGTGTGTGACTTCGCCCGGAAGACGAACGAGGCCATCCCGCACACGGACGTGGACCTCGACCTGCTGGTGGCCGGCATCTCGCTGCCGCTCTTCATGCCCCCGGTGGTGAAGGACAGCCACCTGTACCTGGACTCGGTGTGGATCCAGGACGCCAACGTGATGGAGGCCGTGCACCGGGGCGCGGACGAGGTGTGGATTGTCTGGTGCATCGGCAACACGTCCACCTACGCCGACGGCTTCTTCCGCCAGTACGTCCACATGATTGAACTGAGCGCGAACGGCGCGCTCTTCGCCCAGCTGGAGCAGGTGCGCGAGCTCAACGCGCGCATCCTCGCGGGCGAGCACGTGCCGGGACACGTGCGGCCCATCACCGTGCACCTCATCAGGCCCGAGCACCCGCTGCCCCTGGACCCGGACTTCTACGCGGGCCACGTCACGGCCTCGACCCTCATCGACCAGGGCTACTCGGACGCCTGTCGCTACCTGGCGGTGGCGGACGGCCAGGGCCTGCCCCTCACCCCGGAGATCACGCAGATGACCGAACCCGCCTATGACTTGACCTTCCGCGAGACCATGGCCGGTCCGCTCGCGATGGGCACCACCGACCCCGAGGCGGGCGCCCACGACGGGCGCTCCACGCCCTTCACCATGCACTGCACCATCACCATCGACGACATGGAGGCGTTCATCCGCGACCCGGACCACGCGGCCCGGCTGGTGGCGCACGTGCAATACAAGCCGCTGGGCATGGACCTGCCCGTGCGCGAGGGGAGCTTCAACCTCTTCCGCAGCACGGATGATCCGCGCACGAAGATCATGACCTACGGCCTGCGCTTCCAGGCGAACGGCCAGGACTACTATCTGGACGGCACGAAGACGCTGCGTGACGACCCGGGCCCGGACCTCTGGCGCGACACCACGCGGCTCTACAGCTACCTGCACGCGGGCGTGGACGCGCGCGGCCCGGTGGTGGGCGCGGGCGTCCTGGTGCTGGGCATGCGCGAGTTGCTCCACCTGGTGGCCAGCATGCGCTCGTCGCGCGGGGGCGTGGAGGGCGCGGGCATGATGGCCCGCTTCGGCCACCTGTTCCTGGGCGCGCTCTGGGACCTCTACGCCCCGGAGGCACCGGTGCGCGAGCGCGCAGAGGAGGCCACGCATGGCCACGAAGGCTGAGCACTTCGACGTCGTCATCGTGGGCTCGGGCTTCGGCGGTTCGGTGATGGCGTGGCGGCTGGCGGAAGCAGGCCTGCGGGTGTGCGTGCTGGAGCGGGGCAAGGCGTATCCGCCGGGCTCCTTCGCGCGCAGTCCGCACGACATGCGCCGCAACTTCTGGGACCCTCGCAAGGGCATGCACGGCCTGTTCAACCTCTGGTCCTTCCAGGGGCTGGGCGGCGTGGTGTCCGCGGGGCTGGGAGGCGGGTCGCTCATCTACGCGAACGTGCTGCTGCGCAAGGACGAGAAGACCTTCATCCACGAGGACCTCCTTGACGGAGGCTACGAGAACTGGCCCGTCACCCGCGCGGATCTGGAGACGCACTACGACGCCGTGGAGCGGATGATGCACGTGCAGCGCTATCCGCTGGAGCATCCGCCGTACGCCTCCACGGCGAAGACGCTGGCCATGAAGCTCGCGGCCGAGCGCCTGGGCCGCGCGGGCGACTGGCAACTGCCGCCGCTGGCCGTGACGTTCGGCAACCCCGGCGAGGTGCCCGTCCCGGGCGAGCCCATCCGCGAGGAGCATCCCAACCTCCACGGCCGCACGCGCACCACCTGTCACCTCTGCGGCGAGTGCGACATCGGCTGCAACACGGGCAGCAAGAACACGCTCGATTACACGTACCTGTCCGCGGCGAAGCGCGCGGGGGCGGAGCTGCGCACGCGCGCGGAGGTGACGGAGCTGTGGCCCTCGGAAGGGGGAGGCTACGTGGTGCGGTACCTGGACCACACGGACACGCCGGAGGACGTGCCTCGCGAAGGCCCGCAGTCCATGCTGCCGCGCAGCACCGTGACGGCGGACCGGCTGGTGCTGGCGGCGGGCACGTTCGGCACCCCGTTCCTGCTCCTGAAGAACCAGCGGAGCTTCCCCGGGCTGAGCGGACGGCTGGGCACGCGCTTCTGCGGCAACGGAGACCTGCTGGGCTTCATGCGCCAGTGCCACGACTCGAGCACCGGCAAGCAGCTGCCTCGCATCCTGGAGGGAGGGCACGGGCCGGTCATCACCAGCGCGCTGCACTTCCGGAGCCAGGAGGAGGGCGGCACGGGCCGGGGCTATTACATCGAGGACGCGGGCTACCCGGAGTTCGTCAACTGGCTCTACGAGGGCGCGTATCAGGCGCCGTTGGTGGAGCGAGGCCTCAAGCTGGCGTGGCGCCTGATTCGTGGGTGGACGGGACGCACGCACGACTCCGACGTGAGCGAGGAGATCGCCGAGCTGCTGGGGGATTGCCTGGGCTCCGCGACGTCGTTGCCGCTGCTGGGCATGGGGCGCGACCTTCCCACCGGCCACATGCGGCTGACGGACGACGGGATGCTGGCCATCGACTGGCGGATGAGCGGTTCGCGCGAGTACTTCCAGCAGGTGCGCCAGTCGATGGCGGACATCGCTCGGACGCTGGAGGGGAGGCTGCTGCAAAACCCACTCAGCTACTTGAGCCGGGTCATCACCGTGCACCCGCTGGGCGGTTGTCCCATGGGACGCGGGCCTGAGGAGGGCGTGGTGGATGCGACGGGCGAGGCCTTTGGCCACCCGGGGCTGTACGTGGCCGACGGCTCGATGATGCCGGGCCCCGTCGGGCCCAACCCGAGCCTCACCATCGCCGCGCTCGCGGACCGGTTCGCGGATGCGCTCATTGATTCGCACCGCAGGGGCACTCGGGAACGTGCGTGGCGGGCGACGGAGGAGGGGCCATGGCCGTCCGCGCCTCCGATGTGAGCCGCCTTCCGGGCCAGCGCGTCGAGCCCACGCCCGAGCCACAGACGCCTCCGGGCCGGAAGATGGTGTCGTGGTTCGACCCGACCGTGCTCGCGAAGTCAGGGATGAAGGCACTGCTGTCTGGGACGTTCGGACGACAGGCGGACCGGCGTTTGCTGGACGCCGTATCCCGGCCGCAGCCGCTCTGTTTCGACTACTCGGTGGACGACACCGGTCATCCGCGCGACGAGCTGTGGCTGGACTACGTGGCGGACCTGGGCGACGGCTGGGACTCCACCTACGCGGTGGCGTCCGCGGTGATGGCGCCGGAGCTGGCGCTCACGGGCGAGTCCGGCGAGACGCACGTCACGCGGGGCGGCGACGTGCTCGTGTTCGGAGGGGACGAGGTCTATCCGACCGCGAGCGTGGACGAGTACCAGGCGCGCACGGTGGTGCCGTACGAGGACGCGTTGAACAAGCGGCGACACCGGCCGCACCTGTTCGCGGTGCCCGGCAACCATGATTGGTACGACGGACTGGTGTCCTTCACGCGCCTGTTCTGCCAGGGCCGGCGCTCCAATGGCTGGCGCACGCAGCAGCAGCGCAGCTACTTCGCGCTGAGGCTGCCGCACGGTTGGTGGCTGCTGGGCACGGACATGCAGCTGGAGTCCGACCTGGACGCGCCGCAGGTGGAGTTCTTCCAGAAGGTGGCCGCACAGATGCGCGGCACGGACCGGATCATCCTCTGCAACGCGGAGCCTGCGTGGGTGAAGCAGCAGGTGATGCCTCACGCGGGGCGTGGCTTCCTGGACCACAACATCGACTTCCTGGAGCAGAAGGTGCTGGGCAAGAAGGTGAGCGTCTTCCTGGCGGGAGACCTGCACCACTACCGCCGGCACGAGAACGCGGACGGGCGGCAGAAGATCATCGCGGGTGGGGGAGGGGCGTTCCTGCATCCCACGCATCTGCCCAAGGTGGATCAGAGTCCAGGCGGCTTCGTGCAGAAGGCGAGCTACCCGCCGCAGCGGGCATCCCAGTGGCTCGCCTGGCGCAACCTGCTGTTCACCGCGATCAACCCGTGGTTCGGCGTGTTCATGGGTGTCATCTACACGCTGCTGGGCTGGGGCATTGCCGCGAACCTCAACGAGGGCGCGGTGGGGGCGCCGTCATTCCGGGAGGTCATCAACGCGGGGGTGCAGAGCACGGGCTCGTTGGTGCTGGGGGCAGGTGTGGTGCTGGGCACGTTCGCGTTCGCGGATGGTCGCCGGGGGCCGCTCTGGAAGAAGACCGCCGGCATCGTGCATGGACTGGTGCACCTGGCGGTGGCGCTGCTGCTCACCTGGGGCGTGTCCGCCGTCGCCGCGCCGCTGGCGGCGGAGCTTCAATGGAGCCTGCGGAGGGACTTCCTCAGCGGGCTGCTGCTGTTTGGCGGCGGCGCGCTGGTGGGGCCATTGGTGGTGGGCGTGTACCTGCTGCTGTCGCTCAACGTGTTCTCCTGTCACCCCAACGAGGCGTTCTCGTCGCTGTCGATTCCGGACTGGAAGAACTTCCTCCGGCTCCACTTCGACGAAGACGGCCAGCTCACGGTGTACCCGGTGGGTTTCCGGCGGGTGCCGCGACGGTGGAAGCGGGGACGTTCTCCCGAGGATCCGGTGTGGATTCCGGACCCGACGGACACGCGGGCGACACCGCCCCGGCTCATCGAGCCGCCCATCGTCATTCACCGGACGAAGGCTCTTCCGATGCTGGAGGAGACTGGTCCGCCCGGACCCACGGACATGATGGTGGACAAACACCCACCCGGCGGAGCGGTTTGAGCGGCGCGGGCCAAAGTCCTACGCTGCGTCCCATATGAAGGCGATGCTCCTGTCCCTGCTCTTCCTCGGCGCCGCGCCGTCCGGCCCCGCGCCGTCTTCCCTGCCTCCCGAAGCGCTGGGGGCGCCCCCGCTCGTGGATGCGTCTCCGACCGCGTGGTCGTGCACCATCGACACGCTGCGTGCGGGGAAGGAGTGCGTGTTCGAGGCGGATGCGCCGCCTCCCAAGAACGCGAACTCGGACGTGGAGTCCGCCAACATCAAGCTGCTGAAGGACGCATCTCGCGCCCTCTGCTCGGAGGCCGTGAGCAACGCGCGGGACGGCTCGCCCGACCCCAAGCTCGTCGCTGTCTGCGAGCGCAAGTACGCGGACGTCGTGGGCCGCTGCGGCATCGAAGGCAATACGCCGGTGGTGGACTCCAAGGGCCGCTTCGCGCCCGCGGCTCGCGCCTGCTACCGCGCGCTGTCCTCCGTGCTCCAGGATGTGCAGTTGATGGCCTCCGTGGCCTCCACCTGCTGTGAGTGCGCGGCGCGCAGCCAGTGCCCCGGCAACGGCGAGAGCTGCTACGCGGCCGTGTCGCGGCAGCAGGCAGGGCCCACCACGCTCGCGTGCATGGACGAGCGCTGCCACGACGCCTGCTCCATGATGCTGCCCCCGTCCGCGTCCATTCCGCGCCAGTCGCCGTCGCGCGCGAACTCGCAGCACACCGACTCCGCCTCGCTGTAGCGCGTCCACCGTGCTATCGCACTTCAAGGAGCCTCGCGCCATGCCCCGTCTTCCATTGCTGACCCTCCTGGGTGCGCTCGCCACCGGCTGCGGTGCCTCGCACTCCCACGTCGCGCTGGAGGACCGCGCCCTCACGGACTCGCCTCCGCCGCGGACGCCGCCCCCCGCGCCCAAGCGCTCCGTCGTCGCGGAGCAACCGCCCACGTCGCCGCATGACGCCCGCGCGTTCCTGGCCCGCTACTCCACGCCCGCCTCGTGCGAGACCGCCGCCCGCAAGCTCCAGGCGACTTCACGCGACGACGCGTGGCTGGCCCTGAAGCTGTGCTCGGAGGCCCCCGGCTTCACCCAGCTGGGCGCCGTGCTGGGCAGTGCGTGGGCGGAAGACCTGCGCGTGCGTCCGGATGCCGCCAACCTCATCGCCCGCGTCGTGGCCCAGCGCGGCGGCAGCGTGGACGGTGAGCTGCGCCTGCTCCACGCGCGCAAGGTGCCCATCTTCTCGCTCGCGTCCGCCGTCGCCCAGCCGGATACCTACCGCGGCCGCTACGTCCTCCTGCGCGCGCAGGTGGCCGACCAGCGCTCGGAAGGGGAGCGCCCCACGCTGTGGCTGGTGGAGCAGGGCCTCCAGTCCGTGGCCTCCCGCCGCGAGGTCGGCATCGCCTACCACACCGACACCGTGACGCAGGCCTCCGGCGACCTGGGCGGACGGACGGCGATCACCGGCGAGGGCCGCGTGGGCGGCTCCATCTTCACCCGCGAGAGCACCACCCAGTCCGCCTCCGAGCGCACCTACGACAACCTCTCCGAGGAGACCGGCCGCGAAGCCCTGGGTCGACTCGCCGCGCCGGATCCCTTCCTGGAGACCCGCCGCGACTACGTCATCCTCGCGCGCTTCGACGGCCTGCGCGTCACCTCCGGCATGACCACCGACGACGAGGACGAGGGCCCGAAGATCCCCGTGCTCACCATCGTCAGCTACCACCTGCCGCAGGCGCTCGCCGTCTACTGACGCAAGCGCCCGCCCGTCAGCGCTTCACCGGTGCCGCCGTCGCAGTCATGTCCCGCGACGGCGTGCCGGAGTAGATCTCCACGTCCGTGGCCACCCATGACCCCAGCCGCTCGCCGTAGGTCGTGTGCACCAGCACACCCGGGGACAGCTGGGTGCGGGCCACGCGCTTTCCGTCGCGCAGGATTCGCGTGGACGGCGCCACCACGAACGGCCGCTCCACGCCGTCGTCGTCGCGCACCGTGAAGCCCCGCGCGCCCGAAATCGTCACCGTGCCGTAGAAGTCCGGCACGTCCTCCGCCACCACCGAGCCCAAGCTTCCGCTTCCGCTCCCGCCGGTGCCTTCCTCCGTGGGAACCGCCGCCCCGGCCTGGAACACCGCGAGCCGCGGCACCATGCCACTCTCCGAGACAGCCCCGTCCCGCGACTGGCACGCGCTGACGCCCAGCACGAGCCCCCCGACGAACAGCCACCTCCCCCATCCCTGGCGCATGGCACCCACCTCTCGTGCGTTGGTGCTCCCAAGATGGGGCGGAAACCCGCTCCGACAACCACCCCCGGCAGGGAGGCCCGCCCCAGTGTCACCCGGCCCACGGGGACCGTGACTCCGGGTGGGGGCAGGGGACCGCCGTCAGTCCGGCCCGGACACCAGCCCGTGCTTGCGCAGGAGCTTCCGCAGGTAGACGCGGTCGATGCCCGCTTCTCGCGATGCCTTGGAGACGTTGCCGCCGCACCGCTCGACCAGCGTGCGCAGGTAGTCGCGCTCGAAGCCTTCGATGAGGCGCTCCTTCGCTTCCTTGAAGGGCAGCTCCAGCGCCAGCGACAGCGTGTCCTCCGGGTCCAGGTCCGGCGACAGGGCAGGGCGCGCGACCGGCGTGTCCGGCAGCTCCGGTAGCGCGGACTCGCCCAGGCTCACCACCCGGTCCACCACGTTGCGCAGCTCCCGCACGTTGCCCGGCCACGGGTACTGGGCCAGCAGGGCGCGCGTCTGGTCCGACAGGGCACTGGGCGGCTTGCCCATCCGCTCCAGCACGGTGTCGATGAGCAGCGGGATGTCCTCCGGCCGCTCGCGCAGGGGCGGCAGCGTCGCGCGCAGCACCGCGAGCCGGTGGAACAGGTCTCCGCGGAAGCGGCCCGTCTTCACCGCGCCCTCCAGGTCCTGGTGCGTGGCCGCCACCACCCGCACGTTCACCGAGCGGTAGTCATTGGCGCCCACCCGCTTCACCTGCCGGCGCTCCAGCGCGCGCAACAGCCGGGGCTGCACCTCCAGCGGGAGCTCTCCGACTTCATCCAGGAAGAGGGTGCCGCCGTGCGCGCGCTCGAAGGCGCCCGCCCGGTCCGCCTGCGCGCCGGTGAAGGCGCCCTTCACGTGGCCGAACAGCTCCGACTCCAACAACTGCGGCGCCACGCCCGCCAGGTCCACGATGACGAAGGGCCCCTTGGAGCGCCCGCCATGCAGGTGCAGTCCTTCCGCGCACAGCTCCTTGCCGGTGCCCGTCTCGCCCTGGATGAGCACGTCGGACTCGCCCTGGGCCACGCGCTCCAGCAGGGTGAAGACCTCGCGCATCCGGCGGCTCTGGCCCACCAGGTTGCCGAAGCGCTCACGGTTGGAGAGGGGCAGGGTGTGCGCCTTCTCTCCCTCCGGGACGAGCTTCAGCTCCGTGGTGCCCAGCGTGAGCACCGCGCCGGGGCGCACCTCCAGGGTGGTGAAGCGCATGCCCTCGCAGAAGGAGCCGTTGCGCGAGCCCACGTCCACCGCCTGGATGCTGTCCTCGCGCACGTCCAGCAGCAGGTGGCTGCGAGACACCGCCCGGTCCGCGATGATCACATCCGAGCTGGCGTCCGCGCCCACCCGGTATCGCCCGGGCGCCAGCGGGTAGCTCTGGCCCGCGTCCGGGCCGGACAGCACCAACAGCCGCACCCGCACCCGCGCCGAGCGCATCGCCGGCAGGGCGTCCGTGCGTAGCTGCCGGTCCTCCTCCCCGCTGTCGTCCCCGAAGCGCGCCACGGCGCGGACCATAACATACGGAAACGGAAAGGCCCGGCCTCCCCGCACGCACCGACAAAGGTGAGTGCCTGGAAGAGGACGGGCCCGGGAGGAGAGTCCAGGGGACGCGCGGCGGTCAGGCCGGCGGCTTCGCGTGCTTGTAGAAGAGCACCAGCGTGTAGCAGTGGAACTCGTTGTCAGAGGACTGGCACACGACCCGGTCCACGATCTCCAGGTCCGCGTTGCTCTTGATCCAGCGGGTGACGTTCTCACCCAACTCTTCCCGCTCCTTGGCCTTCGTCGCGGAGAAGACCTTCACGCCCGTGAACATCGCCTGCCACTCCTTGTGGGTGGTGAGAAAAGGCTTGACCGGGGGTTATCGCACACGCCGTTTTGGGGTGTCAAAAATGCTGCGCTCCAAAAGACGTGATCCGCGAGGGAGCGGGGGGCGG
>NZ_RAWQ01000131.1:0-29913 GCF_003668965.1 Corallococcus sp. AB030 | reverse complement strand
GGAGATAGAAGCGCAGCGGCGCCACCGTTCCATCCACCACCGACGCCAGCGTCCGCACGCTGCCCACCGCGAGGTTCGCGTCCAGCCCCCGGACTTCCGCCCGCACCGCCCCGGCCAGCGCGAGCGGCTCCCCGTTCGTACGGAGCACCAGCGTCATGTCCGTGGTCCGTGCCTGCTCATAGGGCACATACACCTCCGGCGCGGCGGGCGCGGCCAGTCCTTCCGTGGCCATGTTCGCCACCACCCCCACCACCCGGCCTCCGAACGCGCCGTTGCCCAGGTCCATGTCCATGTCCAGCGTGCGTCCCAGCGGGTCCTCTCCCGGCCAGAAGCGGCGCGCCGCCTCCGCGTTGATCAACACCGCGCGCCCACCCGCGCCCCGGTCCTCCGGCAGCAACCCCCGGCCGCGCAGCACGGGCACCCGCAGCGCCTCCAACGCGTCCGGCGTGACGATGCGCATGCTGGCCTGCCAGGGCTCCGTGCCCGGCGCCACCGGCCGGAGCGGGTCACGCACCGCGAGCGTCCACCGCTTCCCCTCCATGGGAACTGCATTCACCGCGCCCGCCACGGTCACCCCGGGCAGGCTCCGCAGCCGCTCGAGCAGCCCGTCGTAGAAGGCCGCGGGCGCCGCGCTGCCCATGGCGTAGCGGTTGGGCGGCAGGCTCAGCTTCACCGTCAATACGCCCTCCGGCTGGAAGCCCGGGTCGACCTGCCGCAGGTGCACGAAGCTGCGCAGCAGCAGCCCCGCGCTCACCAGCAGCAGCACCGCCAGCGCCGTCTCCGCCACGATGAGCGCCGCGCGGGTTCGGTGGTGGTGCGCCGCGCCGCCCGCGCCCTCGCCCGCCGTCCGCAACACGCGCGCCAGCTCCACCCGCGACGTCTGCCACGCAGGCACCAGCCCGAAGAGCAGCGTGGTGAACACCGACAGGCCCGCGGTGAACGCCAGCACCGTTCCATCGAGCGACACCTCGTCGATGCGCGGAATGTCCTGGGGCCCGAACGCCGCCAGCGCATCCAGCGCCCATAGCGCCGCGAGCAACCCGGCCCCGCCACCCAGCGCCGACAGGAGCGCGCTCTCCACCAACAGCTCCCGCGCGATGCGCCCCCGGCTGGCGCCCAGCGCGAGCCGCACGGACGTCTCCGCCTCGCGCGACGCGGCCCGCGCCAACAGCAGGTGCATGAGGTTGGCGCACGCGATGAGCAGCACCAGCCCCACCGCGCCCAGCAGCAATAACAACGAGGGGCGCACCTGGCCCAGCAGCACGTCGCGCAAGGGCTCCACGCTCGCGCCCATGTCCGCGTTCGTCGCCGGATGCCGCGCCGCCAGGCCCCGCGCGACCGCCGCCGCGTCTGCCTTCGCCCGCTCAAGGCTCACGCCGGGCCCCATCCGCCCATACACCTCCAGCCAGTGCGCGCCGCGCGCCTCCGGCTTCGTCATGGACTCGTCCTGGACGATGGGCGTCCACAGCTCCGCGCGCGACGGGAAGTCGAAGCCCGGCGCCATCACGCCCACCACCGTCCACGGCACGGGGCCGCCCAGGTTCACCGCGCGCCCCAGCACGTCGGGGCTGCCACCAAAGCGGCGCTGCCAGAGCGCATGCGACAGCACCGTGACCTGGGGCGCCCCAGGCGCGTCATCCCCGGCCCGGAGCGCGCGGCCCAACTGCACGCGGGGCCCCAGCACCTGGAAGAAGTCGGCCGTCACCAGCCCGGCCTGCACCTTCATGGGCGAGGCCTCCAGCCGGTCCGCCCCGAGCGTCACCATCGTGGGCGCCACGCCAGCGAGCCCCTCGAAGGCCCGCGTCTGTTCGCGCAGGTCCATCAGGTCCGGCGGCGACGTCGGCCCCGGTCCCTGCTGGCCCACGCTGAACAGCCGCACGAGCCGCGCGTCGTCGCGCAGGGGCAACGGCCGCAGCAGCACCGCGTGCACCACGCTGAAGATGGCGACGTTGGCGCCAATGCCCAGCGCCAGCGTGGCCACCGCCACGACGGTGAAGGTGGGGCTGCGACGCAGTCGCCGCAGCGCGAGCAGGAGGTCATGGAGGAGGGGAGCCATTGGGGACGCCATTGAGCATGGCCCATGCCACGGAGCGCGCACAGTCGCCCCCAGGCGACAGCGGGGATGAACCCGTCACTTCCCTGACCGGCGATGGGAATCCGCGTCCCGCTTCCGGACACGCGCAAGTGCCTTCATGCCGCGCTGAAGCGGAAATGGAACGGGAGGGCGTCCAGCACGGGCGCCCTCCCGTTTCTGTTTCAGCGAGGCCTCAGCTCGCGCGCGACCGCTTGCGACGGGTGGCCAGCGCGACGAGCGCCAGCCACGCGAGCGGCGCCACCGGGGCCGCGCCGCAGCCGCAGCCGGAGTCGTCCTCGGGCAGGGGATTGTTCGTGCCGGCATCCAGGGGCCCCGTGCCGGCATCCGGGGTCTCCGTGCCCGCGTCGGTGCCGGCATCCGGTTCGCCCATTTCCGCCTCCGCGGTGATGGTGAAGGACTGCTCCGCGTCCGGCGACACGCCATTGGTCGCCCGCACGTGCACGTCCACGGTGCCCGCCGCCGACGGCGTCCAGGTGATGAGGCCGGTGGTCGCGTCGATGCTCATGCCCTGCGGCACCGCGCCCTCCAGCGAGTACGTGGGCTGCGGCCGGCCCACCGCCTCCACGTCGTAGCGATACTCGATGCCCACTCCGGCGGTGGTGACAGGCGTGGAGGAGATGGTGGGCTGGAGCGGTTCGTCATCCGCCTCCACGGCCTCCAGCGTGCGCGCGTCCAGGCCCGGAATGGCGAGCGTGATGGTGGCCGTGCCATCCACGTTGTCCGCGTCCTGCGACGCCTGGAGCGTGACGGTCTGCGGCGTGTTCCAGTTGGACGTCGTGAAGCTGAGCGTGGACGCGGAGGCCACGGTGAGGTCCGGATCCCCCTGGGTGGACGCCACGGTGACGGTCACGTTCGACGAGGGCCGCAGGGACAGGGACACGTCGAAGGTGGCGCTGCCGCCCTCGGGCACGACGAGCCGGCGAGTGGACAGCACCAGCCGGGTCGAGTTGTTGTCGATGGTGGTGGCCACCACCGACTCGGTCGTCAGCCCCTCGGAGGCCACGGTGAAGGTGGCGACGTCCGGCTCCACGTCCGCGTCCTCCACCGCCTCGAGCACCACGACCTGCGGCACGCTCCAGTTCGCGGGAGAGAAGGTGAGGGTGCCACCGCCCAGCAGGCGCAGGTCCTCGGAGCCGCCCATGGCCCGCGCTACCTGGACCGCTACGTTGGCGGAGGGCGCCTGGGCCAGCCGCACGGTGAAGGCCGCGCGTCCGCCCTCCATCAGGCGCAGGTTGAGTCCGGACACCACCAGCCTCTGGCCGGTGGCCGTGGGCGTCACCCGGCGCACCACGCCGTTGGTGTACCCCAGCGCGTAGAGCGCGCCGTCCGGCCCCACGCTCATGTCCACGTTGGCGGAGAAGCCCGTGCCCCACTCGTCCACCGTCGCCACCGAGTTGTCCGCCGCCAGCGTGGCGCGCGTCACCTGGGCGCTCTTGTAGTCGCCGAAGAAGTAGTTGCCGCGGTACTCCGGCGGGAAGAGGGTCGCGTCGTAGAAGACGCCGCCGGTGATGGAGCCGCCCAGCGCCTGCGTCGTGACTGTGCCCCCGCCGCTGGTCGTGTCCGGCAGGCCCGGCTGGGCCACGGTGAAGGTGGTGGTCGTGGGCGCGTTGTTGGCGCTGGCGACGTAGAACTCGCCGTTGAAGCTCGCGTCCCCCACGCCTTCGAGCGTGAGCCTCTCCCCCTTGCGGAAGCCGTGCGGCGAGGCGGTGGTGAAGGTGGTGATGCCCCCGCTGCGCACCGCGCCCGTCGCGGTGACGGTGCTCGAATCAATCGTGTTGGTGCGGTACTTGATGACGGGGGTGAGGTAGTCGTTCCCGACGGGCTGGTTGTTCTCGTAGTCGTTGTAGCCGGCGTGGCTGCGCCGGCTCACGACGAAGACCTGCTCATAGCGGTCGCCCACGCCGTTGACCCACAGCAGTCCGGTGGCGGGCTGGAACGTGAAGGTGAACGGGTTTCGCAGGCCGCGCGCCCAGATGTATTCGTTGTTGGGGCCCACGCCGTCGTTGAACGGGTTGTCATTGGCGGGCGTGCCGTCCAGGTTGGCGCGGCTCATCTTGGCCGCCAGCGACGTCAGGTCCGCGTCCACGCCGGAGCCGTTGCCCAGATCGCCAATGGCCCAGTAGAGCTTCCCGTCCGGGCCGAAGCCCAGCCCGCCGCCGTCGTGGTTGTTGCCCGCCGTGGGCAGCCTCGTGACGACCTCCGTGCGCGCGATGCCCGTGCCGTTGGAGTCCGTGTAGCGGACGATGCGCTGCTCGGAGGTGGAGACGGTGACGAAGAAGTAGACGTACCGGTTGACCACGTAGTTCGGGTCGAACGCGATGCCGATGAGTCCGCACTCGCTGTTGGTGTGGACCGCGGGCTCCGTGGCGAACGTGCGCGTCACCAGCGTGGAGGTGCCCGGCTGCGTCTCCAGCACGCCGTCCTTCATGGCCACCGTCCGCACGACGCCGTTCTTCAGCGTGACGAACAGGCGCCCTGAACCATCCGGCGCCCACGCCATGCCGGTGGCGGGTGTCAGGCTGGTGGACGAATAGTTCGTTTCCACGAAGCCAGCCGGTACGGCGGCCCGGGCTGGCGCGGACATCATCAGGAACAGCAGTGAGGCCATGAGGGGGGAACGCATGGCCCCGACCCTACCGCACCCCGAATGGGGCCGAGGCCCTACCGCGTCGCGGTGAAGTTCCGCTTGATGTGGCACCTCAGGCTGTTGTCCTCGGAGGTTCCAATCAGCTCGTACTCGCCCGTGATGACCGAGGTGTCGGTCTCCGTCTCGGGCGCGGGCGTGGCCACCGCCGACTTGATGCTGCCGGAGTACGTGCGCGTGCTCGTCACGGACTTCGTCCCGTACAGCGTGAGCGGCCGGTCGGCCTCGTCGAAGTCGTAGTCGCCCGACAGTTTCATGCCGTCGAGGCCCGCCGAGACGGTCCGCCCGGAGCGCGTCAACTCCAGCGGCCCCGTGGGCAGGCCGAGCCCCAACGTCTCGCAGACCTCCCCAGGGGGCGATGTGTCCGCGAACTGGAGCGTGTAGGTGCCCCCGATGGCGCAACCGCTCTCACAGACAGAATAGTTACTGCCGCCACAGCCCGGGTTCCCCATGCCGCTGCCCATCGTCATCATGCCCACGGCCAGCAGCACCGGGATGCGGAGGAACGTCACGGCCTTCGGGGAACGGGCGCTGCGCGGGGATTCGATGTGCATGAAAGACTCCAGGTGGAACGGGAAGGCGTCAGACTAGCCAACGCCTGCCCTGGTCCGCACCTGGTGTCCGGGGTGCTTCACATCACGACATCATGCGTCACAGCGTCACGTTGCCGGACACCACCTCGGTGAACTTGCAGGGGATGTCGCTGGAGAGCGTGGCGCAGGTGGACGGCTGCGCCGGGGTCCACGTGGTGGCGTTGAGCTTGATGGCCGCCTGCGAACGCTGACGGTAGACGCCCGCCGCGTAGGGTGTGGGGTTGGCCGTCTGGCCACCGAAGTCCGTGTTCGTCTCCGGCCAGCAGCCGCGGCTGCCCGGGATGGCCGTCCAGGTGACCGTGCCCGTGCTGCTCACCGACTTCTGCTCCACGGTGGAGCAGATGTAGATGATGGGGTAGTCCTGGTCGCAATCCCAGGCAGATGCCTGGGCGCTGATGGGGCCCCCGATGTCATACGTGTAGGGCTTCGTCGCTTCGACCACGCACGTCGTGCCCGGGATGGCCTTCGTCACCTGGGACTGGACCTGCGCGATGTCACTGCCGGAGGGGGCCGGCTGCGTCGCTTCCGGCGCGGGGCCACAGGCGCTGAACGCAAGGGCCACCACGGCGAGGCTGCACGTCTTGAACTTGAACATGTGGGGTGTCTCGGGGGAAATGAACCTGACGCGCTGCCACCGCCCACCGTTTGAATCCCATGCATCAACATGGTTTCCAGGTGAGCAGTGACTAACGCGTCAGCAAGGTAAGGCTGTTCATCCCTTGCCGTCCACCCACGCGCGGTGCAGGAGCGTGGGGGACACACCCCGTGAACTCAGGGCGTGCGGGACGCCACGGCGGGCGCGGCGGTCATCGCCTGGCTGAGCTTCCGGGCACCTTCCGAGAAGGCGCCGCGTGCGATTTCCTGCCCGGAGGTGCCAAGCACCTGGGCGAACACGTGGTCGAACCCCTTCTCCAGGCCCATGGACTTGTGGGGTTCACCCTTGGAGTCCGCGACCATGTAGAGCGACGAGTCCAGCTCGGCGGGCGGTGCCTCGCCCTTCTGGCGGTACAGGTCCTTCATGGCGGCGAGCGACTCGTTGTGGCTCTTGCGGATCTCCCCGCGAGCAATGCCCTTGAAGAGGCCCGAAACGTCGCGCAGGTCCACGTGGATGACGACGATGGGCTTCTTCTCACGCACGTCGTAGATGAACTGGGAAGCTCGCTGGCGCAGCTCATCCTTGGTGCCCTTGTTGGCATACAGCACCAGGGTGGGCCGGCCCTGCCCGATGGGGACCTCCTTGCCGAACACGTCCTTGAGTTCAGCGGCGCTGGCCGGGAGAGCTCCCAGCAATCCGAGCAGGCAGGTCAGCAGGGCGGTCTTCTTCATCATGCAGTGGCTCCAAAGGGTGAAGAGTCGCAATGGGTCCACAAACATCGCCACCCCCATCCTGAATCCCGGCCGATGAATTCAATCTGTCCCTGGTGAAGAGGGGCCGACGTAGCGAGCCCTGGGGCGCAGCAGGTGGCCCTGCTCCCGCTGTTCCAGCACGTGCGCCACCCAGCCCGCCGAGCGCCCCACCGCGAACACCGTCGCCGCCGCGCCCTTCGGCAGCCCCAGCGCCTCCGCCAGCATCACCAGCCCCACCTCCATCGAAGGCGCGGGATGTCCCGCGTCGCGCATCACGTCCACCAGCGCGGCGCCCACGCGCACCGATCTCGCATCCGGGCGCAGCTCCCGCGCGGCAAGGACGAGCGGGGGCGTGCGCGGGTCTCCCTGGGGATACAGCCGGTGGCCGAAGCCCGGCACCGACTCGCCCCGGCGGACGTATGTGTCCACCACCTCCTTCGCCCGCTCCGGACGGCCCACCTCCGTGAGGAGCGCCTCCACGCGGTCGCACGCGCCTCCGTGCTTCGCTCCGGAGAGCGCCGCCATCGCCGCGCCCACGCACGAGTACAGGTCCGCGCCAGAGGATGCCGTCACCCGGGCGGCGAACGTCGACACGTTCAGCTCATGGTCCGCGCAGAGTACCAGTGCCTGGTTCAACGACGCCGCAGCGTGCGAAGAGCGGGCGTCCCACGCGTGCGCCAGCGAGTCCGCCACCGTCTGTTCCCTCAAGGCGTGGGCCACGCGCTCCGGCGCCCGGGCCGCGCACACCCACGCCGCCAGGTGACGCAGCAGGCCTCGGGCCCGCACGAGCTCCTGGTCCGGTGGCGCCGCGAAGCGCACCGCGTCCCGCGCGCCCAGCAGGGGCACCAGCGTCGCCAGCACCTTCGCGGGAGGCGTGCCCTGGGGCAGGAGCGCCGCCAGCGCGGAAGGAGGGATGGGGGCTCGTGTCGCGGGCCACGTCGTGTCCCGGTGTTTCGGTAGCGCGCCGGACCAGAGCAGCTCCGCTACGTCCTCGAAGGAGCGCCCTTTCGTGGCCAGCTCCACCGCGGAGTGGCTTCCCCGGTACGCCAGGCCTTTGGCCTCCACGCGCGAGACCGCGGAGTCGATGACGGGCTCGCCCCAGCGCAGCGCTCCCGCCGCCACCGCCGCGTGTCCCGCCCTCGCGTCGTGGCGGACCTTCAGCCGCTCCAGGTCCGCGCGTGCGTAGCGGTTCTCCTTCGTTCCCTGCACCGGCACGCACCGCACCAGTCCCCGGCTCACGTAGGTGTAGAGCGTCGCCAGCTTCACGCCGAGCAGCGCCGCGGCCTCGCTTGCCGACACCAGGGCTTCCTCGCGCTCAGGTCGATGTTCGAATCGAGATTGAGAGCGTCCACCGCGGCGTCTATCCATGCTCCATCCACCTCCTGGAAGGGGAGTGTCGGCGCGGCGCGCGGCCGCTGTCGACGTGTCTTTCCTGATGGACGCGTGGAGCCTTGAACCCTGGAGGACATGCCATGCAGGTGGACTTTGGCCGTACGTCGGAGGACTACGCCCGGCACCGCGCCGGCTTTCCGGAGGCCTTCTTCGAGAAACTCATCCGTGAAGGCGTCTTTCGTCCGGGCCAGCGCGTGCTCGACCTGGGCGCGGGCACGGGCACGCTCGCGCGGGGACTGGCGAAGCGCGGAGGTGACGCCACGGCGTTGGACCTCTCGGAGCCCATGCTGGATTCGGCGCGCCGGCTCGCGAGCGAGGAGGGGCTGTCCATCGACTTCCGCGTGGCTCCGGCGGAGCGGACCGGCTTGCCGTCGGAGTCCTTCGGGCTCGTCACCGCCGGCACGTGCTGGCATTGGTTCGACCGCGCCGCCGCGGCCCGCGAGGCCTTCCGGGTGCTGGCGCCGGGAGGCCGGCTGGTCATCGCGCACTTCGACTGGCTGCCTTTGCCGGGCAATGTCGTGCAGGGGGTCCACACGCTCATCGACACCTTCAATCCCTCGCAGGTCGCGCCCTACGTCGAGTTCGGACACGACGCCGGCATCTACCCGCGCTGGTTCCAGGACGTCGCCACCGCGGGCTTCACCGGCCTGGAGTCCTTCTCCTTCGACACCGTCGTCCACTACTCCCACGAGGCCTGGATGGGGCGGGTGCGCGCCAGCGCCAAGGTGGGCCCGGTGCTCTCCGAGGACGAGGCCGCCCGCTTCGATGTCGCGCACGCGAAGCTCCTCGCGGAGCGGTTCCCCCAGACGCCGTTCGCCGTGCCCCACCGCGTGTTCGCGCTGGTGGCGACGCGGTGAGTGACAGAAGTGGAGGCCTGCGGTGTTCGAAGCGCCAGCACTTCGCTGGAGGCCAGAGACCATGGGCATCACACTGGACCGTCGCTCCCTCATCCAAGCCAGCCTGGGGCTGACCGGGGGGCTTGCGCTCCTCCGGGGCGCTCCCGCAGCGGCGGCCGGACAGCCGTCCACGACCTCGTCGTCCCCCTCGTCTTCCGACGAGCCCCGGCCCTGGTGGGAGCTGGGCCTGATGGCGGACCCCATCATGGAGAGCCAACTCCTGCACTTCCTGGCCGGGACCTACAGCGCGCAGTCGGACATCAGCGAGGTGCTGGACACCGCGTCCCGCATCGTCGCGGGGGATGACTGGAGCTGGCCCAACGAGTGGGTGAGCACCGCCGACCGCATCCGCGCCATGGGCGACGTGAGCCAGTCCCGCCGCCATTCCATCAGCGCGGGCAATGCCTACCTGCGCGCCGCCAACTACTACCGCGCCGCGCTCATCCACCACCCCGAGCCCACTCATCCGAGCGTGGTCGCCACCGGGCGCAAGGCGGTGGACGCCTACAACAAGGCGCTGCACCTGTTGAAGATTCCGGGCACGCCCGTGCGCATCCCGTACGAGCGCACCACGCTGCCCGGCTACTTCTTCCGCGCCCCGAGCGCCCGGAGCATCGCGCCGCTGCTCATCTTCCAGCAGGGCCGCGACGCGTGGCCGGAGGAGTCCAAGTACGTCATCGACGCGGCGCTCGCGCGGGGCTACCACTGCCTCATCGTGCACGCGCCCGGCCAGGGCATGGCCATCCGCGAGCAGGGGCTTCCCTTCCGTCACGACTGGGAGCAGGTCATCCGCCCGGTGGTGGACTTCGCCCTGTGCATCGCGGGCGTGGACTCGCGGCGCATCGCGCTGCTGGGGTGGAGCATGGGTGGTGCGCTGGTGCCGCGCGCCGCCGCGTTCGAGCGGCGCATCAAGATCCTCATCCCCAACCCCGGCGTCCTCAACTGGGGCCAGTCCTCCTTCGAGCAGTTCAACATGTACTTCCCGGAGCTGATGCAGCTGCTGGACAGCAACCCCCAGGCCTTCGACGCGGCCATGGCCCAGCTGATGGAGCAGGTGTTCCTGTATCGCTGGTACATGAAGGACTCGATGTCCAAGCACGGCGTCAGCACGCCATCGGCCCTGCTCTTCGAGCTGCGCCGGTTCAACAACGAGCCCATCGTCCACCGCATCCGCTGCCGCACGCTGGTGATGGACGGCACCGCGGAGGCGTTCTCCCAGGGCCAGGCCCGGCTGCTCTTCGACGCGCTGGAGTGCCCGAAGGACTACATGCTCTTCACCACCCAGGACACGGGGCTCCTGCACTGCCAGGAGGGCGCGCAGGCCGTGGCCAACCACCGGATGTTCGACTGGCTGGACGAGTACCTCTAGCGCCGCGTCATCGCAGGCCGCTACCCAGTACGGCGCGGAAGACGGCCTCCACCTCCTGCGCGTCCACGCCCAGCTCCCGGGCCCACGCCCGGCGCACGGCGAGCAGCGTCTCCGTGCGAGCGGGCTCGTTCCCGGCCTCCTGGGCACGGCGCTGACGGCGGGCCAGCTCCTCGCGGCGGGCGAGCAGCTCCACCAGTTCGCGGTCGAGCGCATCAATGTGCTCACGCGGCTCGCGGGGCGCAGGCGCTTCCGGTTCCAGGCCGGGCACGGCGACGCCCGAAGCCTCCGGTGCTTGCGTCACCGTGGGGGCCGCCTCCAGGTCGCGGTGGATGTCCTGGAGCGCCGCGAGCAGTTGGCCTCGCGCCTGCGTGGCGAAGGGGTTCTCCTGCTGGATGGCGTTGAAGAGATGGCCCGCGTCCGCGCGCACGGTCTCGATGGTGCGCGACAGCGCCTTGAAGCTGGCCGGCGCGAAGGGCACGTCCGCCGCCGCGCCGGAGTCCACCATCCCCTTGGCCACGAAGAAGGTGAGTGCATGCGTGCGCGCCATCACCTGGTCATGGCCCTCGGGCGACTGCTCAATCACCTCGCAGCCCAGCCCCTCGTAGAAGCGCCGGGCGCGCGGGGCTGCTTCCGGATGCAGTGGGTTGGGGCAGAGCACGACGCGCATGGGTCGCTCGGCCATGGCCAGGCTCAAGGGGCCGAAGAGCGGATGCGTGCCTACCCAGGGCACCTGTTCGCCCAGCACCTCCGTCAGCGCCTCCACGGGCTTCACCTTCACGCTGCCCACGTCCAGCACCAGGTGCTCCGGTTTCAGGTGGGGCCGAAGGGAGCGCAGCACGTCCCGCATCTGGGGCACCGGCACCGCCACCACCACCAGCTCCGCCCCTTCCAGCAGCTCGTGTACCGAGTGCGCGCGGAGCGGCTCCGGGATGTCCGCCACCGGGTCCAGGGCGCGGTGCTCCACGCCCACCGCCTCCAGCAGCGTTCCCAGCGCGCGTCCAAAACGTCCGTATCCCACGAGTGCGACATGCGGCATGCGCCGGAGTCTACGCGGGCACGCGACCGATAAACGACCGCCGGGTCCCTCGTGAAGAGGGACCCGGCGGGGGACGACTTGCCAGGATGGACGGCCTGGGACTACCGGGCGCGGAACATCTCCACCGTGAGGCAGGACTCGGTCTTCTCCGGGAGGACGAAGAAGGGCTGCTGGCGGCTCAGGCCCTGGGACGTGCCAAGCCAGCCGTCGCCAATCTGCCCGGCGCCGTCGTACACCAGCGCCAGCCAGTCATGCTGCGCCGCCGGGATGAGGTCCGTGGTGTCGGCGTCGCGGTTGAGGCTGTACGCGTAGGACGCGGTCTGGATGACGCCGTCGCCGTTGAAGTCCAGGTTCGCGCTCGCGGTGCCGGCGCGCTGCACGCCGTTGATGCGCACGCCGATGTGGGCCAGGTCCGCCTCCGTGGTGGGCGCGACGGGAGCGAACGCGGAGACCTCGTTGACGGACGCCTCGCTGATGGCGGCGACGCGCACGCGCGAGTAGTCCAGCACGTTGTCCACGCCGTCAATGCGCAGGCCGAACATCTGGTACTCGTAGTTCATCTGGCTCAGGTAGTTGGCCTTGTAGTTGCTGTCGTCGTTGCCGCCGTGACGCAGGCCGATGTTGTGCCCCAGCTCGTGCATGAGGGTGCCGGCCTGCTGCAGCTCCGTGCCGCCCGCCACGGGCCAGCCGCCCAGCGTCACCACGAAGTCATGCGCGGGGATGCCGCGGGAGATGCCGCTGGAGGTGCCGCCGTTGTACGTGTTCGCGAACAGCGCGTAGTGGAAGAAGGGCGCGCGGCGCGACTTGAAGTACTTGGCCTTGATGACGTCGAAGTCCGTCCACACGGGGGTCAGGTCCGTGTCCGCGTCCGCGGCGGCGATCTGCGAGTCCAGCACCAGGTGCAGCGCGATGCCCGTGGTGCCGTTGGGGTTGGACACCGGCGCGTTGGCGAAGGACGTCGTCACGCGGTCCAGCGCCGCCTGCGTGGGCTTGCGGTCCGCGTAGTAGTCCACCTCCACGAACACGTCCTTCTTGCGCGGATCCGCGCCCCAGTAGCGCAGGTCCACGCCGCCGTAGCCGTACAGCTCCGCGAAGTCGCTGATGCGGTCCCCGTCCGTGTCGGAGCTGTTGGGGTTGGTGCCGTAGCGGGCCTCGGCCGCGTCACAGACGCCGTCGCCGTCGGAGTCCACGGCGTTGAGCGCGCACAGGTACACGGGCTGCACGGCGGAGACCTCATACTCGGTCCCGTCCTGCGTCATCGTCGTGTACTTGGGCCGGTGGTAGACGGTGACGGAGCGGAAGCCCGCGCGGCTGTAGACGAGCCGCACCGCCTCCTCGCCGGAGGCCGCGGTGATCAGCTGGACGTTGTTCTCGCCGTTGCGGTTGCCGTACGCGTCGAAGACGTAGAGGCCGGACGAGTCCGTGGACTGGGTTGCGAGCCCGGTGCCGCAGCCGGTGCCGCTGCAGGTGCCGGAGGCGACGATGACCGTCACGCCTGCCACGGCACTGCCCGACGCGGAGTCGTAGATGTAACCGTAGACACACCCATTCAAGCCGACGAGACCCATGGAGGCCGTCAGCAGGCTTTTGTAGAACGTGGACATACTTCCCCCTCGGAAGAACCAGGGGTTGGCTTCTGTCGCCAACCGCCACATGTACGGCGCCCGCGGCGGATATTCTTTCGGGGATTTATTTCCGGCCCTGGAACACGGGGAGGCCGTCGGGTTGACAGCGGGGGCTGTCTGTCTTACTCCTATCTCGTCATGAGGCCCGTCACTCTCCATGCCCTGCCTGTCCTGAGCGCCTTCGCGCCGGCGGCGGACGTGCGCCTCGCCCCCCGTCACGAGGTCCTGCTCGATATTTGAGCAGGCGGACCGGAGTCCTCCGGTGCGCGCGTGGCTGGTTGCCCGCGCACCGTGAGCTCCGTCTCCGCCCGTCCCCTCCCTGGGGGTGCCTTCGTGTGTCCTCGCGCGTTCCCGTGGCGGCCTGACGTGCCGTTCCGGCCCTGCGTGCGCGTGCGCGCCTGAAGACAGCCACCGGTCCATTCCACTCATCCAACCGGCAGCTCAATCCAATACACACCCGCGGGCCTCGCTGTCCGGACGGGAACGGGAGTCTTCCATGTCTCGCACCACGCGCATCGAGCGGTATCGCAACATCGGCATCATGGCCCACATCGACGCGGGCAAGACGACGCTCACCGAGCGCGTCCTCTTCTTCACCGGCCGCATCCACTCCACGGGAGAGGTGCACACGGGCTCCACGGAGATGGACTGGATGGAGCAGGAGAAGAAGCGCGGCATCACCATCACCTCCGCGGCGACGACGGCCTTCTGGCAGCCCCGGCACGGGCGGGAGGCGGGCGTGCCCCATCGCATCAACATCCTGGACACGCCGGGCCACGTGGACTTCACCATCGAGGTGGAGCGCTCGCTGCGTGTGCTGGACGGCGCGGTGGCGGTGTTCGACGCCAGCCAGGGCGTGGAGCCGCAGTCGGAGACGGTGTGGCGTCAGGCGGACCGCTACGGCGTGCCGCGCATCGCGTTCATCAACAAGATGGACAAGGTGGGCGCGGACTTCGCCCTGAGCGTGCAGTCCATGGTGGACCGGCTGGGCGTGCGCCCGGTGGCCGTGCAGTGGCCCGTGGGCGACGGCGCGGACTTCCAGGGGCTCGTGGACCTGGTGCGCATGCGGCTGGTGCGCTTCCAGGGCGACGACGGCGGCTTTGACGACGACGCACCTGTGCCTCCAGAGCTGGTGGAGGCGGTGCTGCCGTACCGCATGCGCCTCATTGAAGTGTGCGCGGACCTGGACGCGGGCGTGATGGAGAAGTTCGTGGACGGGCGGGTGGAGGACATCACCGTGGAGGAGCTGGAGCGCGCGCTGCGCTCGGGCACGCTCGCGCGGACGCTGGTGCCGGTGCTGTGCGGGTCGGCCTTCAAGAAGAAGGGAGTGCAGATGCTCTTGGATGCGGTCGTCAGCTACCTGCCGTCACCCGCGGACGTGGCCGCCGTGGACGGCTTTGCGCCCGTTACCGGCGAGCGCGTCAGCCGTCCCGTGTCGGACTCGGGTCCGCCCACCGCGCTGGCGTTCAAGTTGATGAGCGACAAGGCCGTGGGAGGCATCGTGTTCCTGCGGGTGTACTCGGGCACGCTGCGCGCGGGCACCGTGCTGCTCAACCCCGTCACCGGACGGAAGGAGCGGGTGGGGCGCCTGATGTTCATGCACGCCAACCGCCGCGAGGAGGTGGCGGAGGTGCACGCGGGCGACCTGTGCGCGGCGCTGGGGCTCAAGGGCGTACGCACGGGCGACACGCTGTGCGACCCGGAGGCACCGGTGGTGCTGGAGGCGTTGAACGTGATGGAGCCCGTGGTGCAGCTCGCCGTGGAGGCGCGCTCTCCCGCGGAGCTGCCGAAGTTGGAAGAGGGCCTGCAACGGCTGGCGGCGGAGGACCCGTCGCTGCGCCTGGGCGTGGATCCGGAGAGCGGCCAGGTGCTGCTGTCCGGCATGGGTGAGCTGCACCTGGAGGTGGTCGTGGACCGGTTGAGGACGGAGTTCGGCGTGGAGGCGCGCGTGGGACAGCCGAAGGTGGCGTACCGCGACACGCTCCGGAGCGCGGTGCGCCAGGAGTACCGCCACGTCCGCCAGTCCGGCGGGCCCGGACAGTACGCACGCGTGGTGCTGGACGTGGGTCCTGCGCCGCGAGGGGCGGGGCTCGTCTTCGTGGACGCCACGAAGGGTGGCTCCATCCCCCGCGAGCTGGTGCCCGCCATTGAAAAGGGCGTGGCTGGCGCCATGGCGAAGGGCATGCGGGAGGGCGTGCCGCTGGTGGACGTGGAGGTACGGCTGGTGGATGGGGACACGCACGTGAAGGACTCCACGCCGCAGGCCTTCATGGTGGCGGGCTCGCTGGCGCTCCAGGAGGCCGCACGGCGCGTGGGCGTGCAGGGGCTGGAGCCGGTGATGGAGGTGGAGGTGGTGACGCCTGAGGAGTTCCTGGGCGACGTGCTGGGCGACCTGGCGTCGCGGCGGGGACGGGTGTTGGGGATGGAGGCGAAGGGGACGGCGCGGTGCGTGTCCGCGCGCGTGCCCATGGCGCGCCTGTTCGGCTACGTGACGGCGCTGCGTGGCCGCACGCAGGGGCGGGCCCAGGCGAGCATGCGCCTGGGGACGTACGAGCCGGTGCCGGAGTCGGCCGCTGGCCTGGCAGCCGAGGCGCGGGCGTGAGGTGACGGCCCCGGGCTTCCCGACGAGGGGAGGCCCGGGGCCGTGCTGTCTTCGGGGGAAATCGAACCCCCTGTCGATTTCCGGGGCGCCCATTCGACGTGCATTTGATTGAGTTCGCGCCGTGACGATGTCCAAGGCGCAGGCCGCGGTGCACGCGGTGTGGAGAATCGAGTCCGCCCGGCTCATTGCCGGGCTTGCGCGCATGGTGCGCGACGTGGGGCAGGCCGAGGAGCTGGCGCAGGACGCGCTGGTCGTGGCGCTGGAGAAATGGCCGGTGTCGGGCGTGCCTGAGAATCCGGGCGCGTGGCTCATGGCCACCGCGAAGCGCCGCGCCATCGACGAGATGCGCCGTCACAAGCTGCTCGCGCGCAAGCACGAGGAGCTGGGGCATGGGCTGGAGGAGGCGGAGGTGCCAGACCTGGACGCGGCCCTGGACGACGACGTCGGCGACGACCTGTTGCGCCTCATCTTCACGTCCTGCCACCCGGTGCTGTCCCCGGAGGCGCGGGTGGCGCTCACGCTGCGGCTGTTGGGCGGCCTGACGACGGATGAAATCGCCCGCGCGTTCCTGGTGCCGGAGCCCACGGTGGCCCAGCGCATCGTCCGGGCCAAGCGCACGCTGGCGGAGAAGGGCGTCCCCTTCGAGGTCCCTCATGGCGACGAGCTGGCGGCGCGGCTCGCGTCGGTGCTGGAGGTCGTCTACCTCATCTTCAACGAGGGCTATGCCGCGACCGCGGGCGATGGCTGGATGCGGCCGGAACTCTGCCAGGACGCTCTTCGCCTGGGCCGCATCCTCGCGGAGCTGGCGCCGGGCGAGCCGGAGGTGCACGGGCTGGTGGCGCTGATGGAGATTCAAGCGTCGCGGTCCCGGGCGCGGGTGGGGCCCTCGGGGGAACCCGTGCTGCTGCTGGAGCAGAACCGCGGGCAGTGGGATCAGCTCCTCATCCGCCGCGGGCTCGCGGCGCTGGAGCGCTCGGAGAAGGCCGGGCCGGCGGGGCCCTACACGGTGCAGGCCTCCATCGCCGCGTGCCACGCACGAGCGCGCACGCCGGAGGCGACGGACTGGCCGCGCATCGCGGCGCTCTACGCGGTGCTCGCGAGGCTCACGCCATCACCGGTGGTGGAGTTGAACCGCTCTGTCGCCCTGTCGATGGCGTTCGGTCCCGCGGTGGGGTTGGAGCTGGTGGACCAGCTCGTGGCCGAGCCGTCGCTCAAGCACTACCACCTGCTGCCGAGCGTGCGCGGCGACCTGCTCCAGAAGCTGGGGCGTCTCAAGGAGGCCCGGGCGGAGTTCGAACGGGCCGCGTCGCTCACGCGCAACGCGAAGGAACAGGCGCTGCTGCGCGCGCGTGCCGCCGCCTGCTCGGGCGAGAAGCCGTCGTAGTCCCGCGCGCTAGGGGTTGTGGCAGTTGACGAGGTTGGTGATGCCGGAGCCCTTCACCCGGTAGTCGTAGTTGTGGTGGCCGGTGCCGTGGGCGGACTCGACTTCGGGCTGGGCCCTGAGCCAGGCCACGGTGGCGGCGATGTCGGCGCAGGGGGTGGGAATCTCCTGCGTGAAGCGCTGGTCCAACGCCTGCCACCGGCGGCTGCCCTCCTCGTAGCCCTTGCGCCGTGCCTCCACGAAGGCCGGGGTGACGATGGTCACCTCCCGCGTGTCCGAGCCCCGGGTGCTGCCGTCGCCGAAGCGAGCCTCCACGGACAGTCGCACGGTGCGCGCGGTGGACGTGTCCAGCGTCAGCTCCGTCGTCACCTCCGTTGCGCCCGCGGGCACTGGCACCGTGGCGAAGCGCTTCTTCACCTTGCCCCGTGCATCCACCTCCACGAACGTCACCGAGGTCACCGGGGGGACGACGCTGTCGAGCCCTGATGCCTCCACTGTCAGCGAGGCCTTCGTTCCGGTGACGTATTCCTCCGGTGCTCCGCGAAGTCCGATCAACCGGAGGCCGCCCGAGTCTTCGTCCTGGAGCGTCTGCTCGCACTTCAGGGACAGCTTCACCGGGAGGGATTGCTGGAGGACAGGCTCGTCCTTGCACGACAGCTCCGCGCGCAGCGTCACCGCCAGCGACGACTTCCCCGAGGCACAGGCCCGGGTGAGGTCACGGACGGACCACAGCGGCAGGTCGAAGGTGAAGTCCTGCCCGGTGGACGCGGAGTCTGTGGCGGGCTGGAACGTCCGGGGCAAGCCCTTGCCCGGGCCGTTAAGCACCACCTTCTCCAGCCGGTCGGGACACCGCGCGTCCAGGGTGAGCTCGGGGTGGATCCACAGCCCGGTGAAGCCGCCTCCGTCAACGGACCGCAGCTGGCCGCCCTTCACCCAGGCCTCGCTCTGGTGGCGGAGCTCGAGGCCCGGCTTCTCACGCGGCGGCCGGTGCAGTTCCCGCAGGCGCCGGGCTTCGTGCCGTTGCTGCTGGAGGAGCGACAGACGCGCCCGCTTCTCCGGGGGCAGGGGGAAGCCGGGGAACTCCTCGTCGGGACGCGGCTCATCGCGCTTGAGGCCGATGTAGCGGCCGTCCGCGCGCGTGTTCCCCACGAAGAGCAGCAGCGGTTCATCCCAGGTGGCGATGAGCGCGTCGTGCAGGTCCGTCTGGCCCAGCTGCTCGATGGGACCTCGCGCGAACGTCCGCTCCGGTGACTCGATGCGCAGGATGCGCATGCCGGGCGTCAGCTTCGCCTGGTCGGCCGGCCTTCCTGGCACCACCTGCGTGATGGTCACTGCCTTGCCGTCGGACTGGACGGTGAACCCGGAGGGCTCCACCGCGACGGAGAACGGCGCCGCCGCGAGGAGCCACGTGGTGGCGAACAGGGACGTCGCTGCACTCAGGAGCAGGGGAGCGGCGGGCATCCGTGAAGCATACCCGCCCTCCCATGCGTCACGTGCTCAGGGCCGGGGCGACAGCTCCAGGTTGTCGAAGTTCGTGTCCCAGCCGTTGGACGTCGTCAGCGTGAAGACCGTGCAGGGCTGCGTCCAGGTGGGCACCACGTGCGTCACCTGGCCCGCCGTCAGCGGGAAGGTGAGGCTGGGCAGGTCGATGCAGCTCAGGGTGAGCGTGGCGCCCGTGTCCCACGTGAAGGCATCCAGGCCCAGGACGCGGCGCTGGCCGAAGATGGACAGGTTGGCCTGGGTGAGACCACCTCCGTTGAAGGAGATGCTCTTCGTGTCGAACCCGCCCCACGGCGACGCGATGTACCAGCGGTTGAGGCCGAAGTGGATGGGACCGTGCGGGCCGTTGAAGGTCTCGTCGGCGCCGGGGAAGGAGTCGAAGGTGACGAGGTTCGTGGACGGGCCCACGGGGATGGCCAGCGCGTGCGTGTTGTTGCCGGGCACGAAGTCCGTCTCCGAAGAGGAGATGGTGGCCTGGCTGGTGAACGTCCCGGCACTGAAGGGGATGGCCTCCACGTGGACGGTGAAGCTCGCGCCCGGCGCCAGGGTGGGGGCGCCACACTGCAGGTCACTGAAGAACCCGCAGTGCCCACCGTTCACCGGCGGAGCGTTCGCCGAGTAGAAGAAGTAGTTCAAGCCCGCGGGGATCGGGACGTCGAGCACGACGTTGGTGGCGGTCGCCGGGCCATTGTTCGTCACGGTGATGTCGTAGAAGAGCACGTCACCGTTGGCGCCCGTGCCGTCAGGGAACGACTGCGTCACGGCCAGGTCCACCGTCGCGGGACCGCTGGGCTCCGAGGGGACGAACGTCACGTCCACCCAGAAGTTGGTGTTGAGCCACGCCTCCGTGGGGAACGCGCTGCCGTTGAGGTTGCGAACGCCGTTGCCGCTGGCCTCCACGGTAGAGGGCGCGTGCAGCGGGGGCATGTCCACGCCCGCGGTGCTGAAGTAGTACGGGGTGATGGCGTAGCGCCCGCCAGTGGCGAAGTACGACACGACGTAGGTCGTGTTCGCGGCCAGGCTCACGGGCGTGGAGAAGGCCAGCTCGCGCCAGCCGAAGCCCGTCTCCGCGGGCGTCGTCTCCGTGGTGGCCAGCAGCGTGCCGGTGGCGCTCCACAGGTGGCCCACGTGCGGGCCGGTGTCGGTGCTGCCCTTGTAGTAGCGGACCTTCGTCACCGTGCCCGCCACGTCGGTGCGGAACTTCACGCCGACCTCCGTGGGGGTGGCGTCGGCGTTCTCGAACTGCGGGTCGCCCGTCACGCTGTTCCACAGGCTGCAGGGGTTGCAGGCCATGTTCGGGAGCGTGGTGGCGTTGATGACCGTGGAGGACGCGCTGAGGTTGCCGGCGGCGTCACGGCCGCGCACGGCGTAGTTGTACCCGGTGGAGGGCGTCAGACCGGTGTCGCGGTAGCGCACGGTGGTGCCGGGCAGCTCCGCGATGAGCTCGTTGTTCCGGTACACCAGGTGCCAGCGGGCGTTGCCCTGCACCTCACCACTGCCGTCCACGGACGCGTACCAGGTCAGGTCGATGGCGGTGGACGAGCTGGGCAGCGCGGTGACGTTGGTGGGCGCGCGCGGCGCCGTGGTGTCATTGGCCTGGAAGGCCACGTCCACCCAGTAGTTGCTCGCGTTGAACGAGCTGGTGGGGAAGCCGCTGGTGCCGTAGCGATAGAGGCCGTTGTTGGACGCCTCGGCGTGCAGGGGCGGCACATCCAGCGCGGACGCGAAGGCGTTGCTCGTCACGGCGTAGTGCCCCGCGGGCGCGTGATACGAGACAACGTAGTTCGTGTCGGCGGCGATGGTGACCGGCGAGGCGAAGCGCACCTCCTGCCAGCCGGAGGCCGTCTCGTCCTGGAAGGTGGCGGTGGCCATCAGCGAACCGGACGCCGTCCACAGGCTGCCGGTGTGCGTGCCCGTGTTGCCCGCGCCCTTGTAGAAGCGCACGCCCATGATCCGTCCCGGAGCGTCGCTGCGGAAGCGAACACCCAGCTCCACCGCGCCGCTGTCGTCCGCGGCCGTCACGGCCGGAAGCGCGGTGGTGCCCAGGAGCGACCGCTCACCGGCCAGCAGCGGCTGCGCGGCGGACGCGGCCTCCGGTGTCTCCTGGGTGGGCGGCTCCGCGGGAGCACAGCCCGCCTGAATCCATGTGAAACCCAGCACGAATGTCGTGACCCAGCGTGATGCATGTCGAAGCACGTCGGACTCCTGGTATGAGTAAACCGACGGTGGCTTCGCATGGTGTCAACATGAAATCCATGTATTCCATGGATGGTTGACATTTCTCGCGTGGCTGACGGCAAAAGGTCAGGGTCCCCGAGACAATTCCGCCAGGAATTGAAACAGCTCCGTTTGTTCATGGGGTCGTACCAGCAACCACGTGTGGCCCTGTCCGGGGACCTCTCGCGAATCCAACCTCAGCCCGGCGGCACGCCAGGATTCGAGCGCCGTCCGCCAGAGGGGAGCGCTGCCATCCAGCTCTCCGATGAATGACAGGAGGGGCACCCTCGCGTGCGCGGCGCTACGGGGCGGGTTGTATTCATCGCCGCGAGACAAGCGGGGTGCGCCAGCAATCAGCACCAACGCGCGAAAGGCGTCGGGGCGCGCGGCCCACAGCTCGAGCGCCATCTGCGCGCCCGCGCTGAATCCCAGCAGCACGGGCCGTTCCGCATCCACGCCGGGGACGCGAGCCACCTCCGGCAGCGTGCCGAGCATCACCCGGTTCGCGTCCGCGCCGCTCCATCCCTGCGCGTGCTCACGGGGGAACGTCAGCAGCGCGTATCCCTGAGTGGCGAAGGCGTCGGCCAGGGGCTCCACCAGCGTCAGGCCATCCGTGCCCGTCGGGTGCAGCCACACCACCAGCCGGTGCGGGTGGTCCGGGGTGGCCTTTCCGGAGACGAAGAGGCGGTAGGGCAGGCCGTTCTCGGGAGCGCCTGTCCGCGTCGGCATGACAGCCACCCCGGGCGTGCGAGGCACGGGGGGCGCGGAGGCGCACGCGGTGGCCAGGGCCAGGGTCAGGGCGGCGAAGCGAACACGAGAGCCCAATGCCAGACACCTTCTGGGTTCAGTTCAGCAGGGCGTTGAGGGTGCTCGCCAGCAGGAGGAGGAAGGGCGGGCCGAAGAGGAAGAGGAGGATCAGCCATGCGACGACCTTGCGCTTCCGGCCGCGCTGGACCTGGGCGCCCGAACCCTTGCGGTCCGCGCAGTCCTCACACACGCCGGTGGTGGCGCCATCGCAGCTCGCGCACAGGAAGGTGCCGCACCGCTCACAGGTCCGCGTGGCGCGCTGGCCGTGCACCGCGCAGTGCGCCTCCTCGGAATCGGGGTCCGGCGTCGCGGTGGGACCGGTCCCGCCGGGCTCCTCCTGCGGCACGCTCCGGAGCAATTCACGGGCGCGCTCCAGCTCCCCGGAGGGGATCAGCACCCGCAGCTCGATGAAGGCCCCGGCCACGCCCAGCATGGAGCGGTGCTGCTCTCCCTGGACGAGGCACGGGATGCCGTTCGCTTCGAGCAGCGCCCGCACGAGCGCGGCCTCGGACTCGTCGCCGCAGGTCGTGAGCAGTTGGAAGTCGCGATCGGGGATTCCCAAGAAGGGCTCCGGCGGGGCCCCTCGGGGGCCTGTAGGCATTGGATGCACACGAGTCTCGCGTAGGACGGAAGCCCCGGGCAAACGGGCCGTTCCTCCTCTGGGCGGCACCGTTCCTTCACGCTCCGCGAAGGAACTTCCACTGCTGGACATCCGCCGGGGCGCGGGCTGGGCTCGGGGGGTTGTGGGGCTGGGGCGCGTGCCTAGCTTGGCCGCGTCCATGAAGAACGAAATGCACCCGACGGCGCGCCCGACGCGCGTGGCTCACGTGATGTATGGCCTGGAGATGGGCGGACTCGAACAGCTGGTGGTCCGGCTGTCCCAGCATGGCCGCGAGCGGGGCATCGACTCCGTGGTGCTGGCCCTGGGGCCGGACGGTCCGGTACGCGAGCTGCTCCAGCGCGCCAACGTCCCCACGGTCTGGTTGGGAGGCCTCGCAGGCATGACGCCCGCGGCCATCCGCCGGCTGGCCCAGGAGGTGGATGCCTTTGGCGCTGACGTGGTCCATGGCCACGACGTGGGGCCCTGGCTCAACGCCGTCGCCACCCGGACGCTGCGTCCGCGCACGCCCGTGATGGGCACCTTCCATCAGACGGTGGAGCCGCAGGGCAAGCTGCGCCCCGCGGCCATGGCCGCCGCCATGTTCACCCAGTCCCTGGTCGCGTGCGGCAGCGAGGTGCGCGCCAGCCTGGAGCGCTGGAGCCCGAAGCTGCTCTCCAACGTGGTCACCATCGAGAACGGCGTGCCGCTGGAGGTGGCCACGGGCGAGGAGGCCCGCCGGGCCGCGCGTGAGCGTCTGGGCCTTCCCCAGGACGCCAAGGTGGTGGGCTACCTGGGCCGCCTCTCCGAGGAGAAGGGCCCGGACCTGTTGGTGGACGCCTTCCTGCGCCACTTCGCGGACGCGAAAAACACGCACCTGGTGATGATTGGCCCCGGCCCGATGGAGGCTTCGCTGCGCGCTCGTGCCGCCGCGTCTCCGCTGGCAGGACGGGTGCACTTCACGGGCGCGCTGCTGGAGGCGAGCAAGCTCCTGCCCGCGTTCGACGTCTACGTGCAGCCGTCCCGCCGTGAGGGCCGCTCGCTGTCGCTGCTGGAGGCGATGGCGGTGGGGCTGCCCACGGTGTCGCACGCCATCCCGGCCATCCGTGAGGTGCACAGCGATGGCCAGACGGCGCTCCTGGTGAAGTCCGAGGACGTGGATGCGCTCGGCGGCGCGGTGAAGCGTCTGGCCCGCGACGCGGAGCTGCGCTCCCGCCTGGGGGAGGCCGCGAAGCGCGAGGCACAGCGCTACTCGCTGTCCACGATGGTGGATACGTACGCGAAGCTCTATCGGGGTGCCGCGGCTCGCGCCCAGGCGTGAGAGGGCACGGAGGACCACGCGTGCCGCACTCCACCATCCTCCATGTGCGCAGCACCTGCGGCCTGTATGGCGCGGAGCGGGCGCTGCTGTCGCTGGCCGCGTCCACGCCGTCGCCGTGGCGCGCGCAGGTGTGCAGCCTCGTTTCGCCCGGGCGGGTGGACGTGCTGTCGGGCGCGGCTCGGGAGCAGGGGCTGGACGCGCTGACGCTGGAGGTGCCCGGCCGCTTCAGTGCGATGGCCGTGGCGACGCTCGCATCGGAGGTGCGCAGGCGCGGCGTGGGGCTGCTGCACGCGCATGACTACAAGTCGCTCACGCTGGGAGCCGCCGCGAGCGCGCTCGCCGGAGTGCCGCTGGTGGCCACGTACCATGGGGACACCGGCGCCACGCCCGCGCTGATCGCCTATGAGGGCTTCGCGCGCGTGCTGGGTAACTGCACACGCGCGGTGGCGGCGGTATCGCGCGAGCTGACCGCGCGCCTGCGCCGGTACGTGCACCGCTCGCCGGTGGTCTACATCCCCAACGCGCTGCCGCTCGCGGATGAATGCACGGAGGAGGAGCGGCTCCTGGCCCGTGAGGCACTGGGGCTCGCGCCGGAGGGTTCCGTCATCGCGCTGGTCGGACGCCTGTCGGTGGAGAAGGGGCCCCAGGTGCTGCTGGACGCGATGCACCGGCTGGCCCGGACGCCTGGCGCCACGGTGCCCACGCTGCTGCTGGTGGGCGATGGCCCGCTGCGCGAGTCGCTGGAAGCGCAGGCTCAAGGGCTGCCGGTGCGCTTCCTGGGATTCCGCTCGGAGGTTCGCAGCGTGTACGCGGCGGCGGACGCGGTCGTGATGCCATCCCTGCGCGAAGGCATGCCGCTGGTCGCGCTGGAGGCGATGGCGCTGGGAAGGCCGCTGGTGGCTTCCGGAGTAGGGGAGTTGCCCCACGTGCTGGGCACGGGGCGCGGGCTCGTGGTGCCTCCGGGCGACGCGGGCACGCTGGCCTCGGCGCTCGCGGGATTGCTCACGGCGCCTGGATGGCGCACGCGGATGGCGCAGGCGGCGCGTGAGTACGTCGTGGCCCACCACGCACCGGAGCGGATGGCGAATCGCTACATCGAATCCCTCTACCTGCCCGCCATGATGGACCCACGCGACGAGCAAGTCGCGGCCGGGTAGGGCAACCGAGGCATCACCGCCTCATTTCCCGGAAATCGCCGCGGCACCCCTCCTGTCCGAGACGGGCCAAGCCTGTCCGACAGTCGGACCGGCTTTTCACGGCTCGGATGGGCGGAGGCCCTCGTCGGCTTCGGCCGCCCAAAAGCTGTAGGACAGTCGGACAGGTTTTCAGGGGCCGGATGGGCGGAGGCCCCCGTCGGCTTCGGCCGCCCAAAAGCTGTAGGACAGTCGGACAGGTTTCCAGGAGCCGGATGGGCGGAGGCCTCCGTCGGCTTCGGCTGACCAGAAGCTGTAGGACGGTCGGACAGGTTTCCAGGAGCCGGATGGGCGGAGGCCCCCCGTCGGCCTCGGCCGCCCAAAAGCTGTAGGACAGTCGGACAGGTTTTCAGGGGCCGGGTGGGCGGAGGCCCCCTCCAGCCGAGGCCTCCGAGAACGTGTCCGACTGGAGGGTTGCGCAGAATAGCGGTTCCAGAGCGCCTTCAGGCTGGTCGGCAGGAGGGTTTAACGCGGCTCCTCTCTCCACAGGTACCGAGCGCTTCCAAGGTCGGCCGCTACTCTTTATCTGTTCTGCGCAACCCTCCTGTCGGACAGGTTTGTGCCGTGCTCTCCCGGCGGGCGAGCCCCTCGCGGAACCCATGTCCGCGGGCCTGGACGTGCGGTGGCGGCCCACCGCACCGGGCCGGAGACTCAGTTGGCTTCCGCTCCGGAGAGCTTCTCCCCTTCGCCGCTCACGGACACCGCGTTCAGGTAGAGCTCGCCCAGCCCGGCCCCGATGCCGTCCCATGCGAAGGACTCCGCCATGCGGCGGGCGTTCTGCGCGAGCCGGCTGCAGAGGTCTGGATCCTTGCGCAGCCGGCGCAGCGCGATGGCGAACTCCTCGGGGGACTCCGCCAGGAGGACATGCTGCCCCTCCACCACCGGCAACCCCTCCACCGCCAGGCGCGTCGCCACCACCGGCACGCCCGCCGCCGCGGCCTCCAGTACCTTCAGGCGCGTTCCACTGCCCGCTCGCAGCGGAATGGCCGTCGCCAACGCGCGCGCCAGGTACGGCGCCACCGACGGCACCGAGCCCGTCACCACCAATCGCTCGTTCTCCAGGGCTCGCACGGACGCGGGCGGACTGCGGCCCACCACCATCAGCTTGCTGGTCGACAGCTCCGACGACACCAGCGGCCACACCTCGCGCGCCAGCAGCAGCACCGCGTCTTCATTGGGCCACCAGTCCATGGAGCCCACGAAGACCAGGTCGTCGCCCTTGCTCTCGCGTGGCTCGAAGTCCGGCAGCTTCACGCCGTTGGGCACCACCTGCACCCGCTTCGCTCCCATGGCGCGCAGTTGCTCCGCGTCCACGGACGAACACGCCAGCACGGTGTCCGCCTGCCTCACGCACTCGCGCTCCAGCCGCTCCACCCGCTTGAACTGCCAGTTCAGGAATGGACGCATCGGAGGTGGACTCAGCGGCGCCATCCGCGCGAGCAGCTGGCTCTCCACGTTGTGCTCGTCGATGACCAGGTGCGCGGACGGGTTGAGCTGCCGCGCCACCGGCAACAGCTGCGCCATGTGCAGGTGGTCGAAGTGGATGATGTCGAAGGGGCCTCGCTCCGCCAGCACCCGGCGCAAGGCGTCCTGCACGCCCTGGCGCGCGAAGCGGACGTAGGTGAGCGGCGTGCCCCGCAGGAAGGCCCTCGTGCTGTTCAACGTCTCCTCGGGGGCCACGCGCGGCAGGTCCACCAGATGCAGCCTCGATGCCGGAACGCCCAGCTCTCCCAGCCAGCGCTTGAAGCCCTCGGCGTCGTTGCCCGCCCGGTGCACCGCGAACACGTCCAACGAGAAGCGCGAGGCAAGGGCGCGCACCAGCTCGAGCGTGCGCAGGGTGCCGCCCGTATCCGAAGGCAGCGGAACATAGGGAAGGATGGCGAGTACGCGTCGCACGGTGGGAATCCAGGCCTGCTTCAGGAGACGGGTGAAGCCCGGCCGCGTGCTCCTCACCGCGGCCACCGGCTTGGTAAGCACCCTCGTTCCATGGGCCCAGGCCCACGCGGCGCTTTCCCGTCAATGGACAACACATCGTCCATCCGCGGCGTAACGGGATGCTGCATCGCGTCTTCCGAGCAACAGCCGTATTCCCGGCGGTCTTGACCCGGCGGGTGGGCCCCTGCCCGTGAGGGGCCTCGAAAAGGCGCGCTGTTTCCGGCATGAGGACGCACGGCGCAACGACGGAGGATGCCATGGGCCTTGAGCAGACGCAGGGGGCCGCGGCGCGCGAGCGAATCGCGCGGGTGCGGCAGGTGATGCGGGAGCGTGGTGTGGCGGCGGTCTGGGTCCCGACGAGCGACCCGCACCTGTCCACCTACGTGCCGGCCCGCTGGAAGGGGCGGGAGTGGGCGTCTGGCTTCACCGGCTCGCTGGCCACGCTGGTGGTGACGGCGGACTACGCCGGCCTCTGGGTGGACAGCCGCTATTGGGATCAGTCGGACGCCCAGCTGAAGGGCAGTGGCATCGCGACGGTGCGGACGACGAACGCGCCCGGGCAGTCACACCTGGACTGGCTGGCCGCGAACGTGCCGCCGGGGCAGACGGTGGCGGTGGATGGGGCGGTGCTGGGCCTGGGCGTGGCGCGCTCGGCGGCCTCGCAGTTGTCCGCGGCGGGGTTGGTGCTGCGCACGGACCTGGACGTGGTGGCGGAGGCGTGGACGGACCGGCCGCCCCTTCCCTCCGCGCCTGTGTTCGCGCACGCGCTGTCACCCGTGCCGCGGACCGACAAGCTGCGGGCCGTGCGCGCGGAGATGGGCGTGCTGGGCGCGACGCATCACTTCATCTCCACGCTGGATGACGTCGCGTGGCTGCTGAACCTGCGCGGCGCGGACGTGGATCACCTCCCGCTGTTCCTCGCGCACCTGCTGGTGGAGCCCGGTGGGGCCCGGCTGTTCATCGGGGAGGGGAAGGTGCCGGACGCGCTGCGCTCGGCGCTGGAAGCGGATGGCATCACCCTCCACCCGTATGGCGAAGCGGCCCGCGCGCTGGGGGCGTTGGCGGACGGGACGCGGCTCCTGGTGGATCCCCGGCGCATCACCCACGGCCTGCGGCAGGCGGTGCCCAAGGGCGTGACCGTGGTGGAGGGGCTCAACCCGTCCACCGTGGCCAAGTCGCGCAAGACGGACGCGGAGCTCGCGCACTTCCGCGACGCGATGGAGCAGGACGGCGCGGCGCTGTGCGCGTTCTTCGCCTGGTTCGAGTCCGCGCTGGGCCGCGAGCCCATCACCGAGCTGACCGTGGACGAGCGTCTCTCCGCGGAACGGGCGCGGCGCCCGGGCTTCGTCTCGCTCAGCTTCTCCACCATCGCCGCGTTCAACGCGAACGCCGCCATGCCGCACTACCGGGCCACGGAGGCCGCGCACGCGACGGTGTGCCTGCCGGGGCAGAAGCCGCAGGGCCTGCTGCTCATCGACTCCGGCGGCCAGTATCTGTCCGGCACCACGGACATCACCCGCGTGGTCCCCGTGGGCGAGCCCACGCCCGAGCAGCGGCGCGACTTCACGCTGGTGCTGCGCGGAAACATCAACCTGTCCCGCGCCCGTTTCCCTCGGGGGACCCGCTCCCCGAACCTGGACGCACTGGCGCGCGCGCCGCTGTGGGCGGAGGGGCTGGACTACGGCCACGGCACGGGCCACGGCGTGGGCTTCTTCCTCAATGTCCACGAGGGGCCGCACGGCTTCTCTCCGACCCTGCCCAATGACCTCACCACGGCGATGGAGCCGGGGATGATCACCTCCAACGAGCCCGGCCTCTACCGTCCGGGCCGCTGGGGCATCCGCATCGAGAACCTCATCGCCGCCGTGCCGGACCGCAAGACGGAGTTCGGCGACTTCCTGCGCTTCGAGACGCTGAGCCTCTGCCCCATCGATACGCGGCTGGTGGACCCGGCCCTGCTGTCCCGCGAGGAGGTGGATTGGCTCAATGCCTATCACTCCACCGTGCGCGAACGGCTTGAGCCCCACGTCGAAGGTGCGGCGCGCGACTGGCTGCTCCAGCGCACCCAGCCGCTCTGAACCGCACTGCTCGCGACCTGACGGAAAGGCAGACGCGTCACTGGACGCGTCGCCCCGGAGGCGCGCAAGCTGGGCCGCGCGGGGGGGCGGCCCCGCATGTGATTGGAAGGACTTCGCATGCGACTGACCCGAGTGCTGTTTCCCCTCCTGGCCTGTGGAGACAGCAATGGCGGCGTGGGGGAGAGCTGCGGTGAGGACGGCTGTGATTCCGGCCTCTCCTGCCGGAGGGACTTCCCCGGCACCTTCTGCGCGCAGGACTGCACCGCGGAAGGGGAGGGCGGAGGCTGTCCGTCCGGCGCGCTGTGCACGCGCCAGTTCGACGCACTGATGTGCTCGCCCGTCTGTGACGCCGAGTCCGACTGCCGGGACAGCTACGCCTGCAACGGCGTCAGCAACACGAACCTCAAGGCCTGCCAGGTCAAGCTGTAGGCCCAACCGCCCTCAAGGGCTCAGCCGCTCCCGGAAGCGCTGGGACTGGCGGCGTGACATCTCCACTTCCCGGCCTCCTCTGAGCCGGGCGATGAGCGTGCCGCCTGGACCTGGCTCCAACGCCTCCACGAAGTCGAGGTTGATGAGGTGCTGGCGGCTCGCGCGGAAGAAGCGCGCCGGGTCCAACCGATCCTCCAGGTGGTTGAGCGAGCGGGCCAGGAGCGGCTCCGCGTCCGGCAGGTGCAGCCGGGCATAGTTGCCCTCGGAGCTGAAGAGCGGCACCTGCGACAGGGCCACCAGCCAGCAGCGCTCGCCGTCCCGCACGAACACGCGCTCCAGGGGCGTCACCGGCGCGCCAACCGCGCGCTGCGCACGCCCCCGTTGCCGTACGCGCTCCAGCGCCTCCGCGAGCCGCGCGGCCTCGATGGGCTTGAGCAGGTAGTCGAGCGCATTCACCTGGAAGGCCCGCAGCGCGTGGGCGTCGTGCGCGGTGGTGAAGACCACGTCCGGCGGGGCTTCCAGCCGGTCGAGCACGTCGAAGCCCGTGCCGCCCGGCATCTGGATGTCGAGCAGGAGCAGGTCCGGCGCGAGCGCCTCCACCCGCTCGCACGTCTCGTCCACATGGGTGGCCTCGCCCACCACCTCCACCTCGGGGAAGGCCGTCAGCAGGCGGCGCAGCTCCGCGCGCGCGAGCCGCTCGTCGTCGGCGATGAGGACCTTCATGCCGCCTCCAGGGGGATGTGCACGTGGGCCGTCGTGACCGTGGCCTGTGACTGATCCAACCGGAGGGTCGCGGCGGCGCCGCAGAGCAGCCGCAGGCGCTCCGTGGCATTGCGCAGCCCCACGCCCCCCGGG
>NZ_RAWQ01000130.1:0-30220 GCF_003668965.1 Corallococcus sp. AB030 | reverse complement strand
CCCCAACCGCTGGGAGGGCAAGGAGAAGCCGGACTGGCTCTCCCGCGCGCTCGCCCGCGCGGGCGCCATGCCCCAGGACGAGGCCGACGCCGCCATCAAGGCGGGCCGTGTCACCGTCAACGGCCGCGTGGCGACCACGCCGCTGACGCCCGTGCCGCCCGACGCCGTCATCAAGGTGGACGGGCACCCGGTGCGCAAGGGAGCGCCCACGCACGTGCTGGCCTTCCACAAGCCCGCGGGGGTGCTGACCTCCACCGCGCGTCAGCACCGCACGGGCACGGTGTTCGAGCTGCTCCTGCCCCAACTGCCCCTGGAGCTGAACCGCTTCACCTGGCACGCCGTGGGCCGGCTGGACGTGGACACCACGGGCCTGCTGCTCTTCACCAACGACGACAAGCTGGTGGCCCACGCCACGTCCCCGGAGACGAACCTGCCCAAGCGCTACGTGGCCACGGTGTTCAGCACCGCGGACGACGCGAAGGTGGAGCCGCTGCGCCAGGGGATGATGCTGGATGACGGCCCCGCTCGCCCCGCCGTGGTGCGCGTGCGCGACGAGCACACGGTGGAGGTGATTCTCACCGAAGGCCGCCACCACCAGGTGAAGCGCATGCTGGGCGCCGTGGGGCTGCCTGCCCGCGCGCTTCACCGGGAGGCCGTGGGCGACATCACCCTGGACGATATCCCCGAGGGCGGCTTCCGCCTCCTCACTGACGAGGAGGTCCGCGAGAAGCTGAATTACTCTGGCCGGGACTGACTTCCCGGTGCCCTGGCCCCCCGGGGTGGGGTTAGGGTGCGGCCCATGGCGGACTTCGACCTGGTGGTCATCGGATCAGGCCCCGCGGGTGAATGGGGCGCGGTGCAGGCCTCGCTCGCGGGGAAGCGGGTGGCGGTGGTGGAGCGGGAGCCGGTGCTCGGCGGCACTGCGGCCAACACCGGCACCCTTCCCTCCAAGACGCTGCGCGAGACGGCGCTGCACCTGTCCGGCTTCAAGGCGCGGGGCCTCTACAGCGTGGACGCGACGCTGCGCCACGAGGCCACCGTCTCCGACTTCCTCTTCCGCGAGCGCCGCGTGAAGCAGATGGAGCGCGAGCGCATCCACAAGAACCTCCAGCGCCACGGCGTGACGCTGTTCCAGGGCGCCGGCTCCTTCGCGGACGCGCACACCGTCGCGGTGAAGCGCGACGGCGCGGAGGTCGCCCGGCTCACCGCCGGCACCGTCCTCATCGCCACCGGCTCCAGCCCGTACCGCCCGCCGCTGTACCCCTTCGGCGACCCGCGCGTGCACGACTCGGATGAAATCCTCGACATCACCACCCTGCCCCGCACGCTGGTGGTGGTGGGCGGCGGCGTCATCGGCTGCGAGTACGCGTGCATGTTCGCCGCGCTGGGCATCCCGGTGACGCTGGTGGAGGTGAAGAACGAGCTCCTGTCCTTCCTGGACGCCGAAGTGGGGCAGGTGCTGCGCGACTGCATGGAGACGCTGGGCGTGCGGCTGCGCCTGGGCCAGACGGTGGAGTCCGCGCACGTCCCGGAGTCCCACGAGGAGCCCATCCGCCTGAAGCTGTCCACCGGCGAGGTGCTGGAGGCGGATCAGGTACTGGTCGCCTCCGGCCGCACCTCGAACACCGCGGGCCTGGGCATCGAGGCGCTGGGCGTGAAGCAGGGCAAGCGCGGCCAGATTGAAGTGGGGCTCGCGTACCAGACGGCCGTGCCGCACATCTACGCGGTGGGGGACGTCATCGGCTTCCCCGCGCTGGCCTCCACGTCCATGGAGCAGGCGCGCATCGCGGTGGAGCACGCGTTCGGCCCGGGCAAGCGCACGCTCACGCCCATCCTGCCCTACGGCATCTACACCATCCCGGAGGTGTCCATGGCCGGCGACACGGAGGAGTCCCTGCGCGCGCGCAGCGTCCCCTACGTGGTCGGCCGCGCCACCTTCGAAACCAACCCTCGCGGGCAGATCATCGGGGAGCGGCAGGGCCTCTTGAAGCTGCTCTTCCACCGCGACGACCTGAAGCTCCTGGGCGTGCACGTGCTGGGCGAGCAGGCCTCGGAGCTGGTGCACGTGGGGCTCACCGCGCTGCTCACCGGCTCCACCGCGCAGCTCTTCGTGGAGACCTGCTTCAACTACCCGACGCTGTCGGAGGCCTACAAGGCCGCCACCTACGACGCGTTGGACCAGGTGCGGGTGAGCAGCACCTGATCCGCCTCGGCGGCCCGCGCCTAGCGCGAGTCCTTGAGGCTTCCCACCGTGAAGCCCGCCTCGCGCTGGGCTACCCGGTTCACGCCGTCCGCGGACACCCGGGCCAGCGGGGGCGCGGCGGCGGGCGATGAGGCCTTCGAGGCAGAGGCCTTGGGGGCGGGCCCCTTGGACGCGCCGCTCTGCCCCTGGGCGCCCTGGAGCAGTTCCCGGATGCGCTCCCAGCGCACCTTCTCCTCCGCCACCAGCCGCACCAGCTCCTCGCGGGCGGAGGCGTCCGGCAGGTCCGAGGCGGCCGCCGCCACCTTGTCCATGAAGGGCAGCAGGTATCCGAAGTCCCGTTCGAAATTGGGGGTCGCCATGGGGGCACCTTAGCCGTGGTAGACGCGCGACGCGACGATGCGCCCGCCCTTCACGTCCAGCACCTCCGCCACCGGCAGGGGGGCCTCGTTGGGCGCGTGGCGCAGGTACTCCATGAACACCCGGTCCCCGTCCGCCGTGAGGGCCGTCTCCTCGTAGCGCAGGCCCGGCAGCCGGGCGATGGCGTCCCTCCACCACTGCTCCAGGGCCGGCCGGCCCACCAGGCGCCCGCCCGTCTCCGGATGCAGGACGCGAATCTTGGGCGAGGTGTGTGTTGCATCCTCCGCGTACAGCGCCACCAGGGCGGTGACGTCGTGGGCGTTGAAGGCCTTGAGCCAGGCCCTGGCCAGTGAGAAGTTTTCGCTCGCGCTCATTGTTATGAGACCTCAGTCGGAACGGGGACGGCGGAAAGTAGGCGGATGTACGCCCCGCGTCATGCGGATTTGTCTGGTAACTGGGTCCTGTGGGAAGTAAGGGCCCCGCCTGCTCTGTTCCCTCAGGCAATTTTTTCAATAGAAGAAGGACCGGATCGTGGCCTCCAACGTACCCATCGAGAAGATTCGTAACATCGGTATCTCTGCCCACATCGACTCGGGCAAGACGACGCTCTCCGAGCGCATCCTGTTCTACACGGGCAAGATCCACGAGATCCACGAGGTCCGCGGCAAGGACGGCGTGGGCGCGATCATGGACTCGATGGACCTGGAGCGTGAGAAGGGCATCACCATCCAGTCCGCCGCCACGTACGCGATGTGGGGCGAATACAACATCAACCTGATCGACACCCCGGGACACGTGGACTTCACCATCGAGGTGGAGCGCGCGCTCCGCGTCCTCGACGGTGCCATCCTGGTGCTCTGCTCCGTGTCGGGCGTGCAGTCGCAGTCCATCACGGTGGACCGCCAGATGAAGCGCTACAAGGTTCCGCGCATCGCGTTCATCAACAAGATGGACCGCTCGGGCGCGAACTACGACCGCGTCGCCGCGCAGCTGAAGGAGAAGCTGGGCCACCACGCGGTGAAGCTCCAGTACCCCATCGGCGCGGAGGACCGCTTCCAGGGCCTCATCGACCTGCTCTCCATGAAGGCGTTCTACTTCGATGGTGAGAACGGCGAGAACGTGCGCGAGGAGGCCATCCCCGCGGACATGCTCGACGAGGCGAAGCTGCGCCGCGACGAGATGATCGAGGGCATCGCCAACGTCGACGACGAGCTGGGCGAGGCGTTCCTCATGGACCCGGGCGCCATCAACGAGGAGCAGCTCCGCGCCGCCGTGCGCCGGGCCACCATCGCGCTGAAGATGACGCCGGTGATGTGCGGCTCCGCGTACAAGAACAAGGGCGTGCAGCTGCTCCTGAACGCGGTGTGCAGCTACCTGCCCAACCCCAAGGAAGCGACCAACGAGGCCCTCGACCAGAAGAACAACGAGGCCAAGGTCATCCTGGAGTCGGACGCGAACAAGCCCTTCGTCGGCCTGGCGTTCAAGCTGGAAGACGGCCGCTACGGCCAGCTCACCTACATGCGCATCTACCAGGGCAAGGTGAGCAAGGGTGACTTCATCTTCAACCAGGTGAACCAGAAGAAGGTCAAGGTTCCCCGCATCGTCCGCATGCACGCGTCGGAAATGCACGACGTGAGCGAGGCCACGGCCGGCGACATCGTCGCGCTGTTCGGCATCGAGTGCGCCTCCGGCGACACGTTCACCGACGGCACCGTGAACTACACGATGACGTCCATGTTCGTGCCGGACGCGGTGATCTCCCTGGCGGTGACGCCGAAGAACCGCGACAAGCTGACCAACTTCTCCAAGGCGCTCAACCGCTTCCACAAGGAAGACCCCACCTTCCGCGTGCACCGTGACGAAGAGTCCGCGCAGACCATCATCAGCGGCATGGGCGAGCTGCACCTGGAGATCTACATCGAGCGCATGAAGCGCGAGTACGACTGCGAAGTGGTCGCCGGCAAGCCCCAGGTGGCGTACCGCGAGACCATCTCCCAGAAGGGCGAGTTCGCGTACACGCACAAGAAGCAGACCGGTGGTTCCGGTCAGTTCGCGCGCGTGTGCGGCTACGTGGAGCCCCTGCCCTCGGACGCCGTGCAGCAGTACGAGTTCGTGGACGACATCGTCGGTGGCTCCATCCCGCGCGAGTTCATCCCCGCGTGCGACAAGGGCTTCACCGAGGCCGTGAAGAAGGGCAGCCTCATCGGCTTCCCCGTGGTGGGCCTGCGCGTGGTCATCAACGACGGCGCGTTCCACGCGGTGGACTCGTCCGAAATGGCGTTCAAGACGGCCGCCATCATGGGCTTCCGCGAGGGCTACGCCGCCGCCAAGCCGATCATCCTCGAGCCGATCATGAAGGTCGAAGTCACGGCTCCGGAAGACTTCCAGGGTTCCGTCGTCGGCCAGCTGAACCAGCGCCGCGGCACCATCCTGGAGACGGGCACCGCCGAGGGCTACGTCACGGCCGTGGCGGAAGTGCCGCTGAACACGATGTTCGGCTACTCCACCGACCTGCGCTCCGCGACCCAGGGCAAGGGCGAGTTCACGATGGAGTTCGCCCGGTACTCGCCGGTCCCCCGCAACGAGGCGGAGGCCCTGATGGCGCAGTACAAGGAGAAGCAGGCCGCGGAGCAGGCTGCCCGCAAGTAGTCCGGGTGCCCACGCCGCACTGGCTGTAGGAAGGGCGCTCCCCGCTTCAAGTGGGGGGCGCCCTTTCGCTTTCTACCGTCCCCCTTTTCGAAAGGTTCCTTTCCGTGACGCTGCTTCGCGCCGCCAACGTCCAGCTCGCCTTCGGCAGCCGCACCGTCTTCGAGGGCCTCACCTTCACCATCGAGGAGGGCGAGCGCGTGGGCCTCGTGGGCGTCAACGGCTCCGGCAAGTCGTCCCTGATGAAGATATTGGCCGGCGCGGCGAAGCCGGACCTGGGCGAGCTGCAGCTGCGCCGGGGCGCACGCGTCACCTACCTGCCCCAGGAGCCGGAGTTCCCCGAAGGCGCCACCGTGCAGAGCGAGCTGGCCGTGTCCCAGGCGCCGCTGAAGGAGGCGCTGGACGCGCACGCGGAGCTGTCCCGGAAGCTGGAGACGGACCCCGCGCACGCCACCCAGAAGATGCTGGAGCAGCTGTCCGCGCTGAGCGACCGGATTGAACAGGCGGGCGGCTGGGACACGGAGCACCACGCGAAGACGCTGCTGGACCGCCTGGGCGTGAAGGACTGGGACCGGCCCGTGGCGCAGCTGTCCGGAGGCCTGAAGAAGCGCGTGGCCATTGCCCGGGCGCTGCTCACGCGCCCGGACCTGCTGCTCTTGGACGAGCCCACCAACCACCTGGACGCGGACACCGTGGACTGGCTGGAGGACGAGCTGGACAAGCTGCCCGGGGCGCTGCTGCTCGTCACGCACGACCGCTACTTCCTGGACGACCTGGTGGACCGCATCGTCGAAATCCAGCCCGGCGGCGGCCTCATCTCCTACCCCGGCAACTACGCGGCCTACGTGGAGCAGAAGCTCGTGGCCCAGGAGAACGCGGAGACGGCGGAGCACAAGCGCGGACGCTGGATTGCCCAGGAGGTGGCGTGGCTGCGCAAGGGCCCGGAGGCGCGGCGCACCAAGAGCAAGGCCCGCATCGAACGGGCGCAGAAGCTGCTGGCGGAGAAGGGCTTCCAGCGCCCCAAGGTGGCGGACTTGAAGGTGGTGGCGGCGCCGCGGCTGGGCCACACCGTCATCGAGGCGGAAGGGCTGAAGAAGTCCTTCGGCGAGCGCAAGGTGCTGGACGGCGTGGACTTCCGCCTCCAGCGCGGCGAGCGCGTGGGCTTCCTGGGGCCCAACGGCGTGGGCAAGACGACCTTCCTGCGCGTGATGCTGGGGGAGATTCCCGCGGACAGCGGCAAGCTCGTCATCGGGAAGAACACCAAGGTCGCCTACTACGATCAGCAGCGCGCCCAGTTGGATCCGGAGCAGACGGTGTACGACGCGGCCTCCAACGGCGAGGACCACGTGGAGCTGGCGGACCGGAAGGTGGCCCTGCGCGACTACCTGGAGGACCTGCTCTTCCCGGTGCCCATGCAGCGCATGAAGGTGGGCGCGCTGTCCGGCGGCGAGCGCAACCGCCTGCTGCTGGCGCGGCTGTTCCTGGAAGGCGCCAACGTGCTGGTGCTGGACGAGCCCACCAACGACCTGGACATCGTCACCCTCAACATCCTGGAGCGCCTGCTCCTGGACTTCGCCGGCAGCACCCTGCTGGTGACGCACGACCGGTACTTCCTCGACAAGGTGGCCACCGCCATCCTCTCCTTCGACGGCGAGGGCAAGGTCACCCGCTACGAGGGCAACTACGACATGTACAAGCGGCTGCGCGAGCAGTCGCGGGCCGCCGCGCTCAAGGCCGCCGCGCTGAAGAAGGACGAGCCGAAGAAGGACGAACCCCGCGAGGAGCCCGCCCAGAAGCCCGCCCAGAAGAAGCTCGGGAAGCTCTCCTACAAGGATCAGCGCGAGCTGGACGGCATGGAGGCCACCATCGAGGCCGCGGAGAAGCGCAAGGCGGAGCTGGAGGCGAAGCTGGCCGACCCCGCCGTCTACAGCCAGGGCTCCAAGGTGGCGGAAGTGAATCAGGCCCTGGAAGCCACCACCGCCGAGGTGGATCGGCTCTATACGCGTTGGCAGGAATTGCAGGACCTGGCGGCTGGAACTGCCTGACGCGGCGATATTTGAGCGGGGCAAACATCAATTGATGGCACCCGTGCATGATTTTCGGGCGAGGGGACTCTGGCTAGAGTCCGCGTCCCTCCGCCTCGGGAGTCGTCACGTGTTCCGTCCGGCCTCGGTCCTCGCCGCTGCCCTTCTGTCCGTCCCCTTTTCCGCCCACGCCCTGGAAAGCGGTCCCAAGAGTCCGCTGCCCATGTTTGACCTGCAACGGTTGCGCCTGGACCCGGCGGCCCTGGGCTCGCTGGTGGTGGGGACGGGACGGACGCTGGAGGCAGGGCAACTGCGTGTGGCGTTGAACTACCACTACGAGCAGCTGCCCCTGCACTTCCAGACGCGCTGGGAGCCCGGCGAGGGCACGGGCCTGGTGGAGAACAAGATGACCGCCCACCTGACGGTGGGCTTCGGCGTGCTGTCGTGGCTGGAGGTGGGCGGTGAGCTGCCCCTCGTCCTGACGCAGGGGGGAAAGCCCACGTTGGAGTACTACGGGCCGAACTCCGGGGGCATCGCCACGCCGTGGCTGACGGCCCGGGCCGCGGTGCTCCGCCAGACGAAGGGCGCCCCCATCAACCTCTCGGTGGGGTTCACCGCGGGACTGCCGGTGGGCAGCCGCGCGGCGCAGGCGCACGAGGACTACGCGTGGCAGCCGCGTCTGCAGTTGGGCTACGTGGGCGAGGGCTTCCAGGTGGGCGGCGAGGCCGGCATCTTCCTGCGCAAGCGCCAGGACCTGGGTCCCGTGTCCTACGACCCGAAAGACATCGCTGGCAATGAGCTGCGATTGGGCGCCACGGTGACGTCGCTCCACGGCGAGCTGACGCGCGGCGAGGTGAGCGTGCTCACGGGCATCCCGCTGAACGGAGGCCGGGTGGGGGCGGAGCTGCTCATCGCCATCCGCCGCCATGCCCTGTCCAGCCTGGACCTGTATGTGATGGGCGGCCCGGGCGTGGGCGCGGGGTTCGACACGCCCACCTTCCGCTTCGTCGCGGGCGTGTCCTGGGCCACCAGCAAGGTGGACTGAGCAGGCCCCCTACTTCGGCATGAAGCCGAAGGCCTTCACCATCGCGATGGCGATGCCCAACAGGCTTTCGCCCGCGATGAAGCCGGAGCTGACGGGCAGCACCGCGTCCTCCGCGAGCTTCGGCTTCGTGCGCCGGAGGAACGCCGCCAGCGCCGCGCCCACGAAGAGGCTGATGGAGCTGGAGCCGGGGATGACGATGGCCAGCCCCAGGCCGGACGCGCTGGGGAGGAAGGCCTTCACCTTCGGGTGGGCCCAGCGCTCCAGCAGCACCAGCGTGATGCCCAGCAGCGCGCCGCACAGGGCGCCCACGCGCGCGGTGGGGTGCAGCGCGGACACGCCCGAGGCGAGCATCTTCGACACGCCAGCCCACACCATGGACGCGGGCGCGGGGAACTGCTCCGTGCCCAGCACGTCCGCGGTGGGCACCAGCAGCTTGAAGATGGGCACCACCACCATGGCGCCCGCGGCCACGCCGAACAGCTGCGCGAAGAACTGCTGACGCGGCGAAGCCCCCAACAGCCACCCGGACTTCAGGTCCGTGAGCAGGTCCGCCGAGTGCAGCCCCACGCCGCCCGTGGCGTTGGCGCTCATCACGTTGGCGGGGATGTTGCCCGGCGCCAGGCCGCCGAAGATGAGCTGGGTGACGGGGCCCAGGGCCTTGGTGGGCGTGGTGTCCGTCTCGCCCGTCACGCGCGACGCGATGACGCCCATCACCACCGCCAGGGGGAGCGCGAGCACGCCGGCCCACCAGGGAATCTGGAACAGGTAGGCCATGAGGAAGACGGCCACCGGGCCCAGGAGCCCGAAGCCCAGGGGGAACCACGCCGGGGGGCACTCGATGTCCGCCAGCGGATCCTCGCGAGCGCCCTCCTTGGGCTTCATCCCCACCAGCCCGCCCAGCGCGGAGAACGAGCGCACCACGCTCTTCCACTGGAACGCGAACGAGAGCAGGCCGGACGACACCAGCACCGCGGAGCCCGTCCACAGCGACCAGCTGTTGATGGCCTTGTACGTCACCTCCGGGATGACGCCCTGGGCGACCATGGCCGGCGCGAGGAAGCCGTAGTTGAGGATGGCGCCCAGCAACATGGACCAGCCGGTGCGGAAGTTCACCAGCGCGCCCGCGCCGATGAGCAGCAGGCTGAAGTCGAACGACAGGGACCACTTGCCCGCCTCGCGTCCGAGGATGCTGAACGGCAGGCTCACCTTCTCCGGCAGGTTCTTCAGCCAGGTGAAGCGCGCGTCGCGCACCAGCACCAGCAGCGCGCCCACCAGCCCCGCCAGGCCCAGCAGGCGCGACTTGCGGCGGGCCACCTCGCCGTGGCCGTGCAGCGCGCGGATGGTCTCCGCGGTGGCCGTGCCCGTGGGGAACGGGAGCGCTTCGATGTTGATGAGCTGGCGCTTGATGGGGATGGCGGCGAAGACGCCCAGCGCGGAGATGACGGCGAACCACACCATCAGCCAGCCGGACGACGGCAGCGTGCCGGTGAGCATCAGCAGCGCGGGCACCGCCGCCATGTTGCCGCCGCCCGTCATGTAGCCCGCGGCGGACGCCACGGAGCCCATGGCGTTGTTCTCCAGGTCGGTGAACTCGTTGCGCAGCAGCTTCAGCGAGCGCAGCGTGCCGAACACCGCGAAGGCCAGGATGCACGCGGTGATGGTGACGCCCAGGCTCCAGCCCGTCTTGAGGATGACGTAGAGGTTGGACAGACACATCACCGCGCCAATGAGCATCCCGGCGATGACGGCGCGCACGGTGAGCTGCCGCGCGCCGCCCTGGTAGACGTGCTCCCGCCAGTACAGCTCCGGATCCATGGCCGCGGAGGCGCCGGGCCGTTCGGGGACGGCGCCGGGGTCGGGCGCGGGGACGCGGAGCTGGCTGGGGTTCGGGACGGGAGGAACCATGGGGGGCGCAAGATAGTGCACGCCCCCCGAGGTCACGAAACGCTCCGTGCCCTCCGGTTGGAAAAGCCGCTACCCGTGCGCGCCGCCCGGCCCGTGGACATGGCCGTGCGCCAGCTCTTCCTGCGTCGCGTCACGCACTTCGCGCACGGTGACGTCGAAGTGGAGCGTCTTGCCGGCGAGCGGGTGGTTCAAGTCCACCACGACGTGGTCCGGGTTCACGGCGATGATGCGCAGGGGGACGTCGCCGTCCTCCGTCTGGGCCATCAGCGTGCCGCCCACCTGGGGCAGGTAGGTGCTGGGCAGCATGGTGCGAGCGACGTTGCGCACGCCCTCCGGCTTGTGGATGCCGTAGCCCTGCTCCGGGGTCACCACCACCTGCTTGCTGTCCCCCACTCCCAGGCCTTCCAGCGCGCCCTCCAGTCCGGGGACGATCTGCTTGTGCCCGTGCAGATAGGCGAGCGGCTGGTTCGGGGCGCTCTGGTCGATGATCTGCCCGTCTCCCATGTGGAGGCGGTAATCGAGGGCGACGACGCGACCGTTGGCGACTTTCATGCGGCTGAAGCTCCTTGGATTCGAAAGACGGCGGAGGGGACTTCGGTCAAAGGTGGAAACGGGGTGACGCCACGTCAGGCGGTGGGGGACTGCGCCGCCTCCTCGCCGACCGGGCGGTCGGAGGGCTCGCCGCGCGACACGTACACTGCGGCCGCCAGGTCTCCGGTGACGTTGAGCACGGTGCGGCACATGTCCAGGAAGCGGTCCACGCCGAGGATGAGGCCCAGGCCCTCCACGGGGATGTGGAACATGCCCAGAATCATGGCGATGACGGGGATGGAGCCCGCCGGCACGCCCGCGGTGCCAATGCCCGCCAGCACGCAGATGAACATGATGGTCGCCTGCTGCGTGAGGTCCAGCGGAACGCCATACACCTGCGCGAGGAAGAGGACGGTGACGCCCTCGAAGAGCGCGGTGCCGTTCTGGTTCATCGCGGAGCCGGCGGTCAGCACGAAGCGCGACACGTTGCGCGGCAGCTTCAGGTTCTCCTCCGCCACCTTGAGGGCGGTGGGCAGCGTGGCGCTGGAGGAGGACGTGGAGAACGCGGTGACGATGGCCAGCCGGCAGGAGCGGAAGAACTCCACCGGGTTGCGGCCGCCCAAGAAGCGCACGGACAGCGAGTACACGACGAACATGTGGATGCCCAACGCCAGCAGCACCACGCCCACGTACGACGCCAGCTGACCCAGGATGTGGAAGCCCAGGCGCGCCGTCATGGAGAACAGGAGCGCGCCCACGCCCACGGGCGCCAGCTGGAGCACCCCGTCGATGAGCTTCATCATCACGTCATAGAGGCCCTGGATGACGTCCTTGAGCCGCTGCGCGGGCTCGCCCGGGGTGAGCGCCAGGCCCAGGCCGAAGATGAGCGAGAAGACGATGAGGCCAATCATGTCCCCGTCCGCCGCGGCCTTCAGCGGGTTGGTGGGCACCATGGACATGAAGAGCGCGCCCATGGAGGTGTCCCCGGGGGGCGGCGCGGCTTTGATGGTCGTGCCCGTGCGGGCCAGGGCGCGGGCCTCGTCGCTCAGGCCGTCACCGGGCCTCAGCGTGTTGACGAGCAACAGGCCGATGAGCACGGAGATGACGGAGAAGACGACGGTGTAGCCCAGCGTGCGGGCCCCCAGGCGGCCCACCTGCTTCAGGTCCAGCTCCGCCACGCCCACGACGAGCGCGGAGAACAGGAGCGGGACGACGAGCATCAGGAGCAGGCGGATGAAGATCTGCCCCAGCGGGTTGGTGACGTGCTCGACGAGCCAGATGAGCCAGTCCGCGCTCCCGAACACGGCGTTGCAGACGAGCCCGGCCACCGCGCCGGCGGAAATGCCGAGGAGCATCTTCTGATGGGGCTTCATGAGGGGGCGAAGCCTACCGGTGAAAGGGAGTGGCGCCCACCTCGCGTTCAGGGGAAAGCTCCCGCCCCATCGTGGAATCCCTCGTCCAGCTCACCGAGCCCGCACTGCCCCCGCCCCTCTTCCAACGGCTGTCACGCCGTGTGGGGGACCTGAAGGCAGAGCGCCTGCGTCACACGTACCAGACGACGTTCTGGTACGCCTTCGGGCCTCCGGAGAACGTGGTGGAGGAGGTCATCCACACGCTGCGGCCCCGGGTGACGAAGGGCTGGAAGATCGCGGGCGTGGAGTGGTGGCTGTCCCGGATGCGGGCCACGGACGTGCGGGTGGACTTCCACCAGGACCGGGACGAGCGGCTGGCGTTGGCCACGGGGAAGCTGGTGCACCCGGTGCGCTCGTCGGTGTTGTTCCTCAACCGGGTGCGGGGCGGCGCGCTGGCGGTGACGCGGGAGTTGCCGTGTGACGACAACCCGTCGCTCGCGCCGGACCGGCTGGAGGATTTGACGCTGGTGGCGCCGCGGCCCAACCGGCTGGTGGTGTTCGACGGGACGCTGACGCACGGGGTGCTGGACGCGGACAACCAGGTCCCGGACGGCAAGCTGCCGGGACCTTCACGCGAGCGGCGCACGCTGGTGATGAACTGGTGGGGCCACCGTCCCACGGACGTGCCCCTGTGGAGCGAGACGCGCTTCTACCGGGCGCTGGCCAGCTGACGGGCGGTTTCGCGCAGGCGGTGGGTGACGCGCTCGGCCCACTCGGGCTCGACCTCCATGCAGGCGGGGCGGCGGCCCAGGCGCAGGGCCGCGGAGGGCATGGAGCCGCTGCCCGCGAACGGATCCAACACGGTGTCCCCGGGGCGGCTCCAGGTGCGGACCAGGGGCTCCAGCACGGAGAAGGGCTTGTGGTGCGGGTGGCCGCCCCACCGCGCGGCCTCGGCGTCATCGTCGTAGCCGCCGACGACGGCCCACACGGTGGGAGCGTCCCCAAGGGCGAGCGGCGGCTCGGGCGTGCGGGCGATGACGAGGGCGACCTCGTAGACGCGCAGCATCTGCTCGTTGGCGTTCTTGTCGGTGGTGCGCTTGCCCCAGACGTACTCGCCGCGCAGGTGGGTGTAGCCCAGGCCATGCGCGGCGGTGAGGATGGGCTCCTTGCCCAGCAGGTTGGTCCAGATGATGAGGGGCGCGTCGGGGGTGAGGTGCGCGGTGGCGCGCGTGAGCCAGGCCTCGGAGAAGACGCGGTAGTCGCGCACGGACTCGAAGCGGACGATGGGGTTGCGGTCGATCTTCTTGTTCGCGCGGGGGTCGCGCAGGTCCCCGCCCTTGCGGCGCCGGGTGAGCAGGCAATACGGCGGGTCCGTGTGGAGCAGCGAGGCGCGGGTGTCGCCGAGGGCGGCCCGGTAGCCCTCGGGCTCGCGCGCGTCGGCGCGGACGCAGCGCAGGGATTCGGGCGTGAGGTCGGAGGTCATCGTGTGGAGCCGCACCCTACCCGTTCCAGCGCATGGCCGCCGCGTATTCCACCTGCCCGCGGCGAGTGCCAGGGGTGTGGCGATTGCAATGCCTGCTCACATTTCAGAAGATAGACACGGCCCGCTCATCCTCCGCTCGCACAGCTCACCCAACGTGAGGACCGCCATGATGCGTGTGAAGCATTGGATGTTGGCCTGCGCCGTCAGTCTGGCAATGGCTTGCGGAGGTTCGTCAGCGGACGTCGAGGAGGAGCTGCAAGCGTCCTCGCAAGAGCTCGCGGGGTGTACCGCGCTGTGTTCCACGGGCTCGGTGAGTTGCCCATCCGCGACGTCGAATTGCTCGTCGGCTGACTACCAGGGAGTGACCTGCAATGGCGTCTTCTACGCCTGCCCGTCGACTCCGCCTCCGACCTGCGACGCGGTTCGCTGCTCCCTCATGCACAAGAGGGCCTGCTCTCCGTCCCAGGAGGGAGAGCTCACGGACTGCTGCTATTCCGCAGGGGACCCCGGAACCTGCGAGTGCACCGGCTCCGTCTGGTGGTGCTCTTAGTCGGGACCACCGTGGCTGATTGAACCCTGTCGCATCGGGTGGGCACCTCGTGTGCTCGCCCGATGCGTGGCGTCCAGAGGGCTCACGGGAACTCGATGTCACTCCACTGCGCCGTCCGCGTGCCATCCACGTCCACGACGTTCAGTCGGTATTTTCCCAGTTCCGGGTTCTTCACGTCGAACTCCAGCGCCACGATCGCCGAGGATTCAGCCGTAATGGGTCCGGATTGGACCGGCGGCAAGGAAGGCCACTCCTTGCCCTTCCGGTCCACCAGCACTGCCCGCCCGATGGTCCACGGCTTCTTGTCACTCGCCTTCAGCAACAACTTCACCGCCCACCGCGGCCCCGACGTGTACGTCGATATCTTCTCTATCAGCAATGAGCACGAACGCATGCAGATGAAGGGGTTCCCAAACTGCTGCATTTTCACGCCAGGAAACCCCGACGACATCGGCAGGAGCGCGCCAAATCCCGGCGTTTCGCGCGCGCCCTCCGCCGGGGAAACGCGCTCCCGTCGCAAGCGTTCGAGCTCCGCGCGCAGTTGCTGCACTTCCTGGCGGTATGACTCCGCGGAACGTGCACGCCGGTAGACTTCCACCTGCCGATCCACGGCGCCAGAATCCACCACCAGGGTCAATGACAGCCTTGAGGGAAACGCTGCGCTCGCATCCTTGAAGGGAATGGACAGCTTCAAGGTTCCCCCTTGCTGCAAGTCATTGGAGGGAACAAGGACAAGAACCGAATTTCCCGTGCTCACCCGCGCGAACAGCGCTCGCGACTCCAGGATCACCTGGTCCTGTTGGATGTCGGTATCGAAGAGCAGCGTCGTGCTCACCCCAGGCCCGATGTGGATGGGACGCGACCCGGCGTCCTCCGCTCCCACTTCCATCCGGAGCGTCCCCTCAACCCCATCCTTCGCCACGGGAGAAGCCGCCAGGACAAGGGACGACCAGAGCAGCAGAGGAAGCGCGACGAACAGACAGGAGGGCACGGTGGGAAGGGCTCCTCGAACCGGGGCGGCAGAGGCTTCCTTCTACCACGAGGCGTTTCTTATGCCCCCCGCGCGATGATGACCCATCTCCGTGAGTAGGCATCACTGCGTCGAAGAGGCTACTCCTCTTCAGGGACGAGGAGCCTCCTGACGGACTGGATTGGGAGCGTAGAGATCGGGAGCCACCGGACGGTGGCAGTGTCCTTCCGGTCGCCGAACTGGTTCGTCGCAAAGCCCGGTTGATAAGTTCTCGGGTCAAAAGCCTCCATGCAGATCGGGAAGGCCCTCCCGTCAGGTAGGATGACCTCCGTGAAGATGAGCCTCGTGAGCCCTGGCCAGAACACCGAGCGGCCCTTCATGATCGATCCCGCCGGGAGCCCACCGCGACTGTACGGCACCGCATGCTGGATGCCCTGAATGGGCCCCTCACGCATTTGCATCGCCACGCCCTCGCTCTCCTCGAAGTAGATATTGTCAGTCGGGGGCATGCCGATCCCCAACTTCTTCATCCCCTCCCTGGCTCCCGCCGGGCACGGTTCGCCTTCTGCCTTGCGGGTGTTGGCACTCCCTCCCGCACACGACATGCCCACGCAGGCCGCCACGGCCGCGCCAGCGATCTTCCGCATGACACCGCCGTCCGCTCGCAGGGGCTTCACTGGGTTGGTCGCAACCTCGGAAAACTCGGGCGGAGTCGGCTCCACCGCAGCGGAGACGCCCGCATCCGGGGAAGACGCCACCGCGAGCACAGCGGCATCGGGAAGACTCGGGGTTGGTGTCACGGACGAACTTCCTTTCTCAGACACAGGCGCTACGACAGGTGGAGGACGGTCCGGCGTCAGTCGCGCCAGCCCGAAGATCAAGAAGCCCAGCAGCAGTGCTCCCAGGCCGAGCACCGCGCCGGAACGACGGCGCCGCTTCGGCGCGACGGCCTCCGCGGGTGAGGACGGTTCCGAAGGCGCTGACTCCCGGGCATGCGCTGCCAGCTCCGTGGAAGTCCCAGGGAACTGCGACAGCGACACGACGCCCCGGTCCAGCCCGGACGCATCCGGATCCGCCGGGACGTCCAGCGAGACCTTCCAGTCCGCGTGGCGCTTGTCCTTCGCGGCGTCCCAGAGCGCCTGCAGCAGCGTCTCCGTCCCCGAGTAGCGATCCTCGGGGCGCTTGGAGAGCAGCCGCATCGCGATGTCCGACAGGTTGGAAGGGACCTTGGGGTTGATGTCCTTCGGTGCTCGCGGCACCACCGTTTCGATGGCGGGCAGCAACCGTTCGTAGGGCAGGCGCGGGTCGAAGGCGTAGCCGTCCGTCAGGGACTCGTAGAGCAGCGCGCCCAGCGCGTAGAGGTCACCCGGGATGCCCGCGTCGAAGTTCGCGCCGGCCTTCCAGGAGCCTTCGCGCAGGAAGGTCACGCACTCCGGCGGCAGCAGGTGCGGCGACGCGGGCGCCACGCCCACGGTCAACGTGGAGGCCCCCGGGATGCGCGCCGTGCCCAGGTCGATGATGATGGGGCGCTCGTCCAGGCGGCGGATGAGCAGGTTGTCCGACTTGAGGTCGCGGTGATGCACGCCCCTGCGGTGGAGATCCGCCACCACCCGCACGACCTCCGTGTAGACGGTCAGCAGGTGCGCGGCGGAGGGCTTCACCCGCCAGCGCCACTCGTGGAACGTCTCGCCGTCCACGAAGTCGGTGACGTGGAAGAGGTAGCCGTCCGGTGGCTCCGGCCAGCGATCCACGGCGTGCACGCGCGGCAGGTTGGGATGCGGCGCGCACGCGAGCAGCGCCGCCACCTCCCGCGAGAGCCGTCCGTTGACGTCCTCTTCATCGCTGGCGTGCTGGTTCGCCGGCCGCAACGCGAGCTTCAGTGCGTAGACGTTCCCGCCCCGCTCCACCTTGAAGACCCGGCCGAAGCCTCCCGCGCCAAGCGTCCCGACGATTCGCCAGGGGCCGACATGGTGGCCGACTTCAAGCTGGTCCGGGTGGAGCGGCGTGGTCATGGCGCTGACTCAAGCCGTGACACAACCTGGGAGGTGGGGACGACCACCCGGGGTTTCAAGACCGGCGAGGGTGCCTTCCCTGCCACATCCCACCGCGGAGGTCGGATTCCCCGCAATCCGTGAGCGTGCCCGGCCGATGACGGCGCGGACCCACTTGGCGGAACCACCCAGGGAGCGGTGTTCAATGCGGACAACCTCCGGGGTTGACCCTATCTGGCCCTGCGGGGCTGTCACGTTTTTTCGTGACGCTGCAGGGGGGTCGAACCTGAACGGGCGTCCAACCCGCCAGGCGGCCTGGAGTTCGTGAAACAGGTTTCAGCCCGTCCGGATGTGACGGCGGGCCCTGTCTGGGATTGCGCGGAGGCGCGGCTCCGGCCGGCTATTCGCCTTCGTCGGACGCGTCGTCTGCTTCCGCCAGCGCTCGGGCGGCCTGTTCCCACTGGCCTCCCAGTCGGGCCTCGGAAGCCAGGGCTTCGTCCCAGGAGGGACCATCCGGCAGGAGCCGCGACGCGTGCTTCAAGGCCAGGCGCTCCAGCGCTCGGGCTTCGCACAGGCGGCGCAGCTCCAGCGCATCCAGCCCGTTCGCGGCGAGGAAGGCCTCACGGCGCGAGGCACGAACGCTCCGCTCGTTCCACCACGCGGCCTCTTCCGCTGCGATCTCCTCCTCCGTCGCGTCGAGCCCCAGCGAACGCGCCCAGCCCGCGAGCAATGCCCGCCGCAGGCCCGCCTCCGCCCAGGCCTCCGCATCGGGCGCGCCGCGCAGCAGTTCCATCACGCGCCCGGAGTCCACGGCACGCGAGCCCACGCGCGTCACGTCCTCCATCAAGCGCCGGCGCCGCACCAACGACGAAGGATTGCGCCGGACTCCAGGTTGCATCGGAGGCGCCCGGCTCACGAACTCCGCGCCCGCGCGCACGCATTCGATGGCATCCAGCCGCTTGAGGTCTTCCACTCCGCCAGAGAACCAGGCGTCCCAGGCTTCACGCACGGGCCGCGTCCACGCGGGTTCCACGGCCTCGCGGATCCGGGTCCAGGTGCGCTCCTGGTAGAAGACGCCCGCGGCCGCGTCCACCAGGGCCTTTGCAGCCGCGCGTCCCAATACGCGCGCCTTGAGTGCCAGCTCCGCCGCGTGCCGTACGTTCACCAGGGGCACCGTGAGGGGACGCCAACCGTGTTCGGCGTCCGCGTGCAGCAGCGCCACCTCCGAGTCGTCCACCGCCACGCCGTCGCGATACCAGCCGAAGATGCGGCCCACGCCGACCACGCCGTGCTCGGACAGCTCCGAGGCGCGCAGCGCGCCCATGCTGCCTCCGCCGAAGACGGCCACGCCGGCCTCCAGCGCCGCGAGCAGCTCGTGATGCCAGACGGATGGCTGCGCCTCGAAGACTCCGTCCACCAGCACCAGCGCGCGGGGCTTGAGTGACAGCGCTCGCCACACGTCCCCCTGCCGCGCGGGAGGCAACACCGTGCACGGCGCGATCCGCCGCGCCTCGGCCGCGGGCAACGAGGGCCCCAGGAACACCACCAGGTCGTCCGGCCGCCGCTTCACGCGAGCCCCTTTACGCGCAGGCCCCGCGTCGTGCCCTGCGGCCAGGACACCTGCATTTGCGGACCCGGTACCCCTGCGCTTCACGCGAGCCCCTTCACGCGCAGGCCCGCTCGCGGCATCCGGGACACCCACGGCCCCTGCACTCTTCACACCTGACCGCCGCTTCACAGGAGCTCCGACACGCGCATGCCCGGCACCACGACCTTCCACACGTGCAGCCCGGGCACCGGTGCGTCCAGCGCCACGCCCGCCACCCTGGTGAATCCCGACTCGCCCAGCAGCGACAACACCGTGCGCACCTTCGCCGCCGCGGTCTTCGCGCGCCGGTCCATTGCGTCCGGCATCGCGTCCACTCCACGACGGGGCCGCACCTCCGACAAGGCCTGCGCGAACCCCAGCGCCGCATCGCGGTCCGTCGCCGCCACGTCCTCACGGGCTCCGTGGATGTCCGTCAGCCGCGATTGCGCGGCCTCCAGCAAGGCCTTCAACAACGCCTCATCCCGGTCCATCGCGCACGCATAGCCGGCCGTGAGCGGCACCGGGCCCTCGTCCGCGTCCACCAGCACCGCCGCGGCCACGGGCAGCCCCACCCTTCCCTTCGTCCGGGGCGCGGGCGTCACATCGAAGAGGTAGGCCCGGAACCCCTGGGCCCTCAGCGCGTCTCGCTGCGCGGCCGTTCGCGGAGCCCCGTCCTCCAATGCCTCCGGCCGCAGCATCCGCCCCACCACGCCCTCCTCCGACCAGCCCTCCGGCAGGGCCCGCGACAGCTGGTCCCGCTCCGTGGCCTCCAGCAGCGCGTGCAGCAGCGCCGGCGCCGACTCCGGATGCGCCCCGGAGCCATTCGTCGTCCACGCCACCGACACCGGCCCCAGCTCCACCGTCCCCGAGGGCGGGCAGTACACCCCCTGCGCCGGCACCCAGACCCGCTCATCCCCGGCCAGCGTCCGCGCCTCGCACCACGCCAGCCGCACCGCCGGCCCCGCGAGCCTCGGCGCCACCACCGCGCCCGCCGACCCGAGCTCCTCCACGCCCCAGACCGTGTCGCCTCCCCACTCCAGCTCCGCCCGGGAGCCCCAGCGCAACCGCTCCGGCCGCACCGTCTCCGCCGCCCACAGCTCCGCGGTCTCGAAGAGCGCGCCCCGGGCCGCGGCGTCGAAGGTCAGCCCCTTGCCATTACACACCTGGAGCACGTGCCCACCCGGACGCACCGCGCAGGCGACCTCCACGCCGGTGCGGTCCAGTCCGGTGACTCGGGCGACCCGGGTCACTCCCAGGCCACGGGCCAGGGCATCGAGGAAGGCGGGGGAGACGGAATCCATCGAGGCAGTCGACACGGGGGGCACCTTAGCGGACCCCCGGCGCGGCGCGGCGTGGGATGACGGGGAAAACGTGGTAGGGGAAGGGCAATCCCCGCCGTATCGGGCTGGAGCGCGCATCGAATGATTGCCGTCGGAGAACTCGCACCGGACTTCGCCGCGACCGACTGCCATGGGCAGACCGTTCGATTGTCGGAGCTGCGAGGCCGGCGCGTCGTGCTCTTCTTCTTCCCCCGCGCCTTCACCGTGGGCTGCACCATCGAGAACCGGGCCTTCAGGGACAACCACGAGCGGATCCGCGAGCTGGGTGCGGAGCTCGTCGGCGTCTCCGTGGACACGCTCACCACCCAGTGCGACTTCGCCGAACAGGAGGGCATCCACTTCGCCCTCCTGGGAGACGACGAGCGGCGGATCAGCCGCGCCTGGGGCGTGCTGTGGCCGGTCCTCAACATCGACCGGCGCGTCACCTTCATCGTCGGCGCGGACGGCGTCGTCGAACACGTCATCCACCATGAGGTGCGCGTCTACCGCCACCTCGACGACGTGCTGAAGTACCTCCAGGCCCACCCCACCCCGGGCAGCAACACCGCCTCCGCCTGAGGCCTTGCGCCCGCCCGCCTGCCCGGTACCGGACGTCTTGCGCACGTCCCGGGAGGCGAAAAGCGGGCTGGAAAATAACCTTCCGTCCCCTGGAGGGTTCAAGCCCCTGTGAGCGGACGGGTCCTAGGACTGGTGCGGCCCGGTGGGGCCGTGAGCGCTCTCTCGGATGAAGCCCTGTGTGGGGCCTTCCTCGCGGGGGACGCGACGGCGTTCGGCCAGCTCTTCGAACGGCACCGGGGCCTCGTCTTCTCGCTGATGCGCCGCTACACCGTGAGCGCGGAGGACGCGGCGGACCTGACGCAGCAGGCGTTCCTCCGGGCCCTGGAGGCGTCACGGCGGGTGTTCGCGCGCTTCACGCCCACCACGCCCACGCCGTTCCGTTCGTGGCTGGTGCGGGTGGCGCTCAACCTGGCCAAGAACCACGCGCGACAGGGGCTGCGGTGGCGGCCGGTGCTGGTGGAGTCGGTGACGGATGACCTGGCGGCGGACCTGAGCGAGGGCGCGGACGCGTCGCTGGAGCGCACCCAGCAGGGCCAACGGGTGCGACAGGCGGTGCTCGCCCTGCCCCGCCGTCAGCGCGAGGTGCTGACGCTGCGGGTGGACGGTGGCCTGCCGTTCAAGGACATCGCCGGGACGCTGGGCATCACGGAGAACAACGCGAAGGTGCAGTTCCACCTCGCGGTGAAACGCTTGAAGGCCGACGTGGCCGGGGAGACGCAGTGATGGGTGCGTGCGTGGAATACGAGGAGCAGGCGAGCCTCCACGCCGCGGAGGCGCTGGAGGGCGAGGAGGCCGCGCGCTTCCAGGCCCACCTGGAGTCCTGCGCGGCCTGCCAGGCGGAGGTGGCCTCCGCTCGCGAAGTCCTGGGCCTGGTGGCGCTGCCGCCCCAGACGCCCGTGGAGGTGCGCGCGCAGGAAGGTCTGGGTTCCCGGACCCTGGCGGCGTGGCGCCGGGAGCAGACGCGCCGGGGGATGGGCCGCCGGGCGCTGGGTTCGCTCGCGGCCGTGGCGGCGGTGGTGGCGCTGATGCTGGGGCCTTCCGCGCTGGAGCGGCTCAAGGCGCCCCACCCGGTGACGGCGCCGGGCACCGTGCAGTCCGCGAGCGCCCGCGACGACGTGGACGCGGAGACGCTGGCCGCGTTCGAGGCGTGGGCCGGGTTGGATCCGCTGGAGGATGACGGCTCGGGGTACGGCCTGGACGAGGACCTGTCGTGGGACGACTCCGACCTGGACGGGGACTTCGACCTGGGAGAGACACTGTGAAGACGATGAAGCGGATGACCTGGGCGCTCGTGTTCGCGCTGCCGGTGATGGCGCTGGCGCAGCCCGGGCCGAAGGAGCCGGGAGCGCGTGACGCCGACCGCATGGCCCGGGCCGAGCAGCGGCAGCGGCTGCGGCAGGTGCTGGAGCTGGCGGACACGCTGGAGCTGGACAGCGCGCAGGCCCTGAAGATGGATGAGACGCTGCGCCGCTTCGAGGACCGGCGCCGCCCGTTGCGCGAGCAGGTGCGGGACTCGGCGCGCATCCTCCATCTGGCGTCGCGAGGCGACAGCGCGGCCCTGGGTCAGGTGGACGCGGCGGCGCAGAAGGTCTTCGACGCCCGGGCGCGGATCGCCGCGCTGGACCGGGAGCTGTACCAGGCGCTCGCCAAGGACCTGACCCCGGAGAAGCGCGCGCGGCTGGCCGTGGTCATGGCCCGCTCCGAGGGCATGAAGGGGATGAAGGCCAAGGGGCCGAAGGAATCGCGCGGCGACTGAGGACGCCCCTCCCTCAAGTCCGAGGCGAACGGGCGGACACCGACGGACCTCCCCGGGGGCCATACCCAACGTCATGGCATTGACCGTGTCCCTCCCCAAGGGATGCGCTTCTCCCCATGGAGTCCGCCATGCGTCTGCTGTCCCGTGTTCTTCCCGTGCTCGTGGGCCTTGGGCTCGCGTCCTGCGCGGGCGTCGATGTCAACACCAACTACGACCCCGCCGCCGTCCAGCGCATCAACCAGTTCCACACCTATGCGTGGCTGACGCATCCCCAGCAGACGAAGGACTCGCGCATCAACAACGACATCACCAACAGCCAGGTGACCGGGGCGGTGGACCAGGACCTCCAGGCCCGCGGCTACCAGAAGGTGGACGCGAGCGCGAACCCGGACTTCCTCATCGGCTGGCAGGGTGCGATCGACAAGCGGTTGTCCGCGGATACGGTGGACAACTACTGGGGCTACCCGTGGGATCCGTTCTGGGGTTCGTACTACGGGCCCTCGCAGACGTACGTGCGCGAGTACGACGTGGGCACGCTCATCCTCGACGTGGTGGACGCGAAGGAGAAGAAGCTCGTCTGGCGCGGCACGGCCCAGTCGAACATCGGCGACAGCCCGAGCGCCCAGACCAACAGCGGCAAGATTGAGAAAGGCGTGGAGAAGATGCTGAAGGACTTCCCGCCCGAGCCGAAGGAGAAGAAGTAGGCGCTCTTTCAGCGAGCGCGCCGCCACGCCCGCGTGAGCAGCAGGCCTCCCAGGAGGCCACCCACGCCCAGCAGCACCGCCAGCAGCGTGAGCCAGAGGAACACGCGGTCCACCAGCGGGCCCAGCCGGTCGAACGCGTGGTCCACCCAGCCGCGCGCCAGTCCGTCCAACTGCTGGAACGTGGCCACGCGTTCGGCGTGCAGGGCGGCCTCCACCGCCTGCCGCTCCCGGTCCACGTCCGCGAGCACCGCCCGCCGCTCGCCGGTGATGAACTCCTGGAGGCCCAGGCGTTCGGCGTGCACCGCGTCCAGCACCGCGCGGCGCTCGCGTTCGATGAGCGCGGGCGAGTTCGCGGCCAGCGCGCCCACGCGGTCCAGCAGGTCCACCGTGCGCCCCAGCTCCGCCAGCGCGGCCTGGACGGTGGGCGCATGCAGGGCATCCGTCGCGACCAGCTCCGCCTGCCAGCGCGCCTGCCGGGGCAGGCTGGTCGCGTAGAGGTCCACGCGCGCGGTGAGGTCGCGCGTGTCCTCGACGAGGCCGGCGGCCGTGGACCGCAGGCCTCCGCCCGTCACTTCCGTGAGGGAGGCCAGCAGGGCCGTGGTGGATTCGCGCGTGACGAGCGGCCCGGTCAGCGGGTGCGCCGCGGCCCAGGCGTGCACCTTGTCGCGGGTCTGGGTCACGTCCTCGCGACCGGTGACCTCGCGCCACTCGGCCTCCACTTCGGACTCCAGCGCCACCAGCGCTTCATGGGCATGCGCCAGCAGCTCCGGCGATGCGTCCACGGCGGTCTGCGGCAGCGAGTCCTCGATCTGGGCCAGCAGTGTCCAGGTGTCGATGAGGGCAGCCACTGGATCCGGCTGGAAGAGCGCGCTCTGCACGGCGGGCACCGCGTTGGCCTTGAAGCGCAGCATGGCCGAAGCCACGTGCGGCGAACCGGAGCGCGCGGCCAGGTCGTCCGCCAGGGCCTCGATGAGTCCGGAGAAGCGCCGGGCCAGGTCCCGCACCCGCGTGCGCATCACCGCCACGGACAGGTCGGACCGCCCCACGCGCGTGGTCAGCGCCGAGCGCTGCGGCGCCAGCGACGCGCATCCACCACACAGCGCCGCGAACAGCACCACGGTCACGACGCGTACGGGGAAGAGAGCCGGAGCCATGGTCCGGCACCCAAGCTGCGCACGCCCTGCCCCGCCGCCGAGCAGTCCCCCGGGGCGGAGCCAACGTCGGACGTCAGACGCCCGTCACTTCTCCGCGAGCGCCTTGTCGATGGCGGCCTTCAGCTCCGGGCTGTCCGGCGTGACGCTGCTGGGGAACGCGGCCTTCACCTGGCCGTCCTTGCCCACCACGTACTTGTGGAAGTTCCACTTGGGCTCGCCGTGGTCCTTGGCGAGGAACGCGTAGATGGGGGACTGGCCCTCGCCCTTGGTCTTGACCTTCTCGAACATGGGGAAGGAGACCTTGAAGCGCAGCTCGCAGAACTTCGCGATCTGCTCGGAGGTGCCCGGCTCCTGGCCGCCGAAGTCGTTGGACGGGAAGCCCAGGACGACCACGCCCTTGTCCTTGTAGCTGTCGGAGAGCGCCTGGAGGCCCTTGTACTGCGGCGTGTAGCCGCACTCGGACGCCGTGTTCACGACGAGGGCGACCTTGCCCTGGAAGTCCGACAGCTTCTCGGGCTTGCCGTCGAGCCGGTTGGCGGACAGCTGGTGGAAGGACATGGCTTTCTTCTCGGTCTTGTCCGCGGCGGAGGCCACCGTGGAGAGGGAGAGCACCGTCGCGACGGTGAACAGCAGGGAAGTTCTCATGGCGGGCGCAGGATGCCGGAAGGAGCGCATGGATTCACCGTCCCCGTGAGGCGACGCGCGCCTTGGGTTCTTCAGTGGAAAAAACCGACTTGAGCACACGCCCCGTGGGCGTCTTGAGCTTCGCCACCTCGCGAGGCGTGCCTTCGCCCACGATGCGGCCTCCGCCCTCGCCGCCCTCCGGCCCCAGCTCCACCACGTGGTCCCCCGCGGCGATGACCGACGGGTGGTGCTCAATCACGACCAGCGTGTCGCCCCGGTCCACCAGCCGGCCCATGAAGGTGATCAGCTTCTCCACGTCGCCCAGGTGCAGGCCGGTGGTGGGCTCATCCAGCACGTACAGCGTGGGTTCGTGGCGGGAGGTGGCCGTCAGCTCCGCGGCCAGCTTGAGCCGCTGGGCCTCACCGCCGGACAGCGTGTTCGAGCCCTGTCCCAGTTGCAGGTAGCCCACGCCCAGGTCGGCCAGGCACTCCAGCGGCGCGGCGACCTTGGGCAGCGCGCGGAAGACGTCCTTGGCCTCGTCCGCGGACAGGCGCAGTACGTCGCCCACGGTGAGCCCGTGGTAGCGCACCTCCAGCGTGGCCGCGTCGAAGCGCGCCCCGTTGCAGGCCTCGCACGGCGTGACGACGTCCGGCAGGAAGGACATCTCGTGGGAGATGGCGCCCTGCCCTTCGCACACCTTGCAGCGGCCACCCGCCGCCGTGTTGAAGGAGAAGCGCGCGGGCCCGAAGCCGCGAATCTTCGCTTCCGGCGTGGCCGCGAACACGCGGCGCAATTCGTCCCAGATGCCCAGGAACGTCGCCGGCACCGAGCGCGGCGTGCGCCCGATGGGCGACTGGTCCACCGACAGCACCCGCTTGATGGACTCCGTGCCCTTGAGCGCGTCGAACGCGCCGGCCTTCGCCGTGACGAGCCCCAGCTTGTCGCGCAGCGCCGGGAACAGCACCTGCCGGATGAGCGTGCTCTTGCCGGAGCCCGACACGCCGGAGACGACGTTGAGCCGCCCCACCGGCAGCCTGAGGTCCACGCGCTGGAGGTTGTTCGCGCGGGCGCCCTTCAGCTCCACCCAGGCCTTCGGCTCGCCCCGGCCGGACGGAGGCCGCACCTGCGCGGCCCGGAGCGCCTGCGCGGTGGGCGAGTCCGACTCCAACACCACGTCCGGCGTGCCCTCCGCCAGGATGTGGCCACCGCCCCGTCCGCCCGTGGGGCCCAGGTCCAGCAGGTGGTCCGCGGCGCGGATGGTGTCCGAGTCATGCTCCACCACCAGCACCGTGGAGCCCGTCTCCACCAGCGCGCGCAGGTTGTCGAGCAGCCGGTGCGTGTCGCGCGGGTGCAGGCCGATGGTGGGCTCGTCCAGCACGTACATCGCGCCGGTGAGGCCCGCGCCCAGCTGCGCGGACAGCCGCAGCCGCTGCATCTCACCGCCGGACAGCGTGGCGGCGTTGCGGTCCAGGGACAGGTAGCCCAGGCCCACGCGCTCCAGGAACTCCAAGCGCCGCAGCATCTCCTGCCGCGCCGTCTCGCCCAAGAGCGCCCGGTCGCCCTTGAGCTTCCAGGTGCGCACGCGCGCGAGGGTGGCCGTCACCGACGCCTGCACCACCTCGTGGTAGCGCGCGCCCTCCAGCCGCACCGCGCGCGGCACCGGGGACAGGCGGGTGCCATCGCACGTGCGGCATGGGGCCGTCTCGCCCTCGGCCATCGCGGAGGGGCCGCCCTGCACGCCGGTGCCCTCGCACGACTCGCAGCGGCCCTGCTTCGTGTTGAAGGAGAACCAGCGCGGATCCAACTCCGGCACGGCGGTGCCGCATTTCGGGCAGGTGCGCTCGCTGGACAAAAGCGTCTCCGCCTTGCCCGTGCGCAGCTTCACCGCGCCCTTGCCCCAGTTGAGCGAGGACTCGAACAGCTCGCGCGGCAGCTTCGCGAGCTTGCCCTCGTACATCACGAGGTCGATGTCGTGCTCCTTCGTCTTCGCCAGGCGCGGCGGGTTGTCCGTGGACGCCAGCTCCCCGTCGACGATGGCCTGGGTGATGCCCCCGCGCGCCGCCGCGGTGAAGACGTCCAGGTACGTGCCCTTGCGCGAGCGCACCGCGGGCGCCAGCACCTGCCCGTCGCCCTTCGTCGCCAGCACCTGCGCGTAGAGCGCGGCCGGCGTGGTGGCGCCGATGGGCGTGTCGTCATGCGGGCAGTGCGGCTCGCCAATCTTCGCGTACATGAGCCGCAGGTAGTGGGCCACCTCCGTGACGGTGGCCACGGTGCTGGTGGACCCCGCGCGCGACGTGCGCTGCTCCAGCGCCACGGTGGGCGGGATGCTGCTGATGCGCTCCACGTCCGGACGCGGCAGCGTGGGCAGGAACTGCCGCGCGTACGGCGTCAGCGTCTCCAGGAAGCGGCGCTGGCCCTCCGCGAAGACGACGTCGAACACCAGCGAGCTCTTGCCAGAGCCGCTGGGCCCCGTCACCACCGTCATCTTCCCCAGGGGAATCCGGCAGGACACGTCCTTGAGGTTGTGCTCGCGCGCGTGCTCCACCTCGATGGCGGGCGGCGCTTCCTTCCCCGGGCGGCGCAGCTTCACCGCCTTCGCCAGCGGCTTGCCCTCGCCCCGGAGCGCGGCGGCGGTGGCGCTGCCCTGCGCCTTCGCCACATCCAACGGCGTGCCCTCCGCCACCAGCCGGCCACCGTCGCGGCCGCCCTTGGGCCCCAGGTCGATGATCCAATCCGAGCCCTTCATCACCGACACGTCGTGGTCCACCACGAGCACGCTGGCACCCCGGTCCACCAGCGCGTGCAGCGACGCCATCACGTGGCGCACGTCCTCCGCGTGGAGGCCCGCGCTCGGCTCGTCGATGAGGAACAGCGTGCCCTTCGCGTCGCTCGCCAGCGCGCGCGCCAGCTTCAGCCGCTGCGCTTCTCCGCCGGACAGCGTGGACAGGGGCTGGCCCAGGGGCAGGTAGCCCAGGCCCAGCCGCTGCGCCGGCCCCAGGGTGCGCTTTAGCGCGGAGTCGTCGCCGAAGTGCTGGAGCACCTCGTCCACCGTCATCTCCAGCACCTGCGCCACGCTGAAGCCCTGGTGCCGGACGGCGAGCACCTCCTCCTTGAAGCGCCGGCCCCGGCACACCGCGCACAACAGGGCCACGTCCGCGAGGAACTGCATCTCCACCGTCTCGTAGCCTTCACCGGAGCAGGCCTCGCAGCGGCCCTTGTCCACGTTGAAGGAGAAGTGCGCGGAGGTCAGGCCCCGCACCTCCGCGTCGGGCTCCGAGGCGAAGCGCTCGCGCAGCCGGTCCCACGCCTTGGTGTACGTGGCCGCGTTGCCGCGCGACGTGCGCCCCAGCGGGGACTGGTCCACGAAGGTGATGGCCTCCACCTGCGCCCCGCCCTCCACCGCCGCCACGTCGCCGGGGGCCTCCACGTCCTTCACGCCCAGCCCGCGCGCCAGGTGCCGGTAGAGCACCTCGTCCATCAGCGTGCTCTTGCCGGAGCCGCTGGGGCCGGTGATGGCGCACAGCACGCCCAGCGGCACGCGCACGGACACGTCCTTCAGGTTGTGTTCGCGCGCCTCGCGGATGACCAGCTCGCCCGTGCGGGTGCGCGGCGTGCGCGGCACCTCCGTGCCCCCGGACAGCATGCGGCCGGTGGGCAGGTCCTGCCGCTTCGCCAGCGCCTCCGGGGTGCCGTCGAAGCACAGCTTGCCGCCATTGCGTCCCGCGCCCGGGCCCAGCTCCAGCACCCGGTGCGCGGAGCGGATGATCAGTGGATCATGCTCGATGACCAGCGCGATGTTGCCCCGGTCCGCCAGCTCCGCGATGGCCTCCGTGAGCGGCGGCACGTCCCCCGGGTGCAGGCCCACGGTGGGCTCGTCCAGCACGAAGAGCGCGCCCGTCAGCGACGTGCCCAGCGCCGCGGTCAGCGACACGCGCTGCGCCTCGCCACCCGACAGCGTGCGCGCGGGCCGGTCCAGCGTGAGGTAGCCCAGGCCCACGCGCTGGAGATAGCGCAGGCGCGCGGACAGCTCCCGCCGAGCCAGGTCGCCCTGCCCCGTCAGCGTCTTCAGGCCATCCAGCCGGGCCAGCGCGTCCGTCAGCTCCAGCCCGTGCCAGGCCGGCAGATCAATGCCGCCCACGCGCCACGCGCGGGCCTGCTCGTTGAGGCGCGCGCCGTGACAGCTCTCGCAGAGCGAGTACGCGCGATACCGGGCCAGCAACACGCGCACGTGCATCTTGTACGTGCGGCCCTCCATCCACCGGAACCACGCGCGCACGCCCGGGTAGACACGGCCGCCGTCGTAGTCGCCCTCGCCCTGGAGCACCGCCTCGCGCTGGGCGGCGGTGAGCTTCTCCCACGGCTTGTCGAAGGGGATGCTCTTCTGCCGGCAGAAGCGCTGGAGCATCTCCCGCTCCCAGGTGGTGGACTGGCCGGACCACGGGCGGATGGCGCCCTCCGCCAGGCTCAACGCCGGGTTGGGGATCACCTTCCCCCAGTCGATGCCGATGGTGCGCCCGAAGCCGCGGCACGGCGCGCACGCGCCCACCGGGCTCTGGTAGCTGAAGAGGCCCGGCCGGGCGAGTTCGAACTCCCGCGCGCACTTGGGACACACCAGCCCCCGGCGCAGCTTCTTGGGCGCGGTCTCCGGAATGAAGAGCAGCGCCTCGCCGTCCGCGCGCGCCCACGCGTCCTCCAGCGCCTGGGTGACTCGGGACAGGTTCGCGTCCGTCAGCTTCACCCGGTCCACCACCACCTGCGCCACGCCCGCGGGGTCGGTGGCCTCGCCCGGCTTGAGCGTCTCCAGCTCCTTCACTTCCCCCTGCACCATCAGCCGGTGGTAGCCGTCCTTCAGCAGGCGGGCCCGCGCGTCGATGAACGCGGACGTGTCCGGGATGCGCACCGGGTACGTGAAGACGCCCTGCGCGTCCGGGTGCTCACGAAGCGCCGCCCGGGCGGCCACGCGCGCGTCGGTGCGCACCGCCTCCAGGCCACAGTCCGGACACACCGGCATCGCCTCGCGGGTGAAGAGCGCGGACAGGTATGGCTCCACGTCCGCCAGCGTGGCCACCGTGGAGCGCGAGCTCTTCACCGGCGCGCGCCGGTCCACCGCGACGCCCGCGGCCACCGGCTCCAGCGCGTCCATGGGCGGCCGCTCCAGCCGCTCGAGGAACTGCCGGGCGTACGGGCTGAAGCTCTCCACGAACCGGCGCTGACCCTCCGCGTAGAGCGTGTCCAGCGCGAGGCTCGATTTGCCGCCTCCGGACACGCCGGTGACGCAGACGAACTCTCCTTCGGAGAGATCGACGGACAAATCCTTGAGGTTGTGGGTGCGGGCGCCGACGAGGTGGGTCTTGTGCATGCCGGCCGGAGGTTTAACGACCGGACACTCGCGCGCCAATCACAACATGAAGGCCAACATCGCCCCGCCCGGGTGGGTTG
>NZ_RAWQ01000012.1:0-83641 GCF_003668965.1 Corallococcus sp. AB030 | reverse complement strand
TCCGGCCGCGGCTCCGCTGGCCCCTCCGCCGGCCGCGTCCGAGCCCCCTGCCCCGCCGCCCACCGAAGAGCCCGCTCCGGCCGCCGCCGGTGAGCCGTCCGTCTCCGCCCCCGTCACCGAGCCCGCGCCGTCAGAGCCCGTGCAGTCGGAGCCCGCGCCGCCGGAGCCCGCCGTGGCGGGAACTGTTCCGGCCGATGCGCCCCTCGACGGGACGCCGCCCGTGGACAATCGCCGCTTCGAGAGCGTCGTGGTGGGCACGTCCGAGGCGAAGACGAGCGGCTCCATCCACATCCTCAATCCGGAGAAGCTCCAGCGCTACGAGCTGGACGACCCCCAGGCCATCCTCCAGTCCGTGCCGGGCGTGTACGGCCGTGGCGAGGACGGCTTCGGCCTGCGGCCCAACCTGGGCCTGCGCGGCGTCAACCCGGACCGCAGCAAGAAGGTCACCCTGCTGGAGGACGGCATCCTCTTCGGGCCGGCGCCGTACTCCGCGCCCGCCGCGTACTACTTCCCCCTGATGACCCGCATGCAGTCGGTGCGCGTGCTCAAGGGCCCGTCCTCCGTGCAGCAGGGCCCGCAGACGGTGGGCGGCTCCGTGGACCTCATCACCCGGGACATCCCCGCGCAGGAGTCGTTCGGCCTGGACGTCGCGGGCGGGCAGTACCTCTACGGCAAGGCGCACGGCTTCTTCGGCGCCAGCACCGAGCGCGCGGGCTTCCTCATCGAAGGCATCCACCTGCGCAGCAGCGGATTCAAGGACCTGGACAACAGCGACGCCACCACCGGCTTCCACCGCAACGAGTGGATGGCCAAGGCGCGCTACCGGCTGGTGCCGGACGGCGACCTGCGCCAGACGCTCCAGCTCAAGCTGGGCTACTCCGACGAGGGCTCCAACGAGACGTACCTGGGCCTGTCGGACGCGGACTTCGCGGCGAACCCGCTGCGCCGCTACAAGGCCAGCCAGTTCGACCACATGCGGTGGCACCGCACCCAGGCGGTGCTCAGCCACGTGCTGGAGGGGCGCGACATCACGGTGACGACGTCGCTGTACCGCCAGGACCTGGACCGCAGCTGGCGCAAGGTGAACGGCTTCCGCGGCATCAGCATCTCCGACGTGCTCGCGGACCCCACCAGCGCGCGCAACGCCATCTACTACAGCGTGCTCACCGGCGAGCAGGACTCGTCCACGCCGGGAGAGACCATCCTCATCGGGCCCAACTACCGCGTCTTCGTGAACCAGGGCCTCCAGAGCGTCGCCCGCTGGTCGGCGCGGACGGGCGCGCTGTCGCACAACGTCGAGTTCGGCGTGCGCTACCACTTCGACAGCATCGACCGGCGCCACACCCAGGACGGATTCCGCATGGTGTCCGGCGAGCTGGTCGCCGAGGGCGGCGCCACGGAGGTCACCGCCGACAACAAGGACTCCACGCACGCGCTCGCGCTGCACGCGACGGACGCCATCGCCTGGGGGCCCCTGGTGGTGACGCCGGGCGTGCGGCTGGAGGTCATCCGCTCCAAGTCCGTGGACAGGCTGGCGGTCACCACCCAGAACGGGTCGCTGGAGGCGCTGATGCCGGGCGTGGGCGTGTACGGCGCGCTCAACCCCGCGCTGGGCCTGTTCGCCGGCGCCTACCGGGGCTTCTCCCCGCCCGCGCCGGGCCAGCCCCAGGCCGTGGGCCCGGAGAAGAGCATCAACTACGAGGCCGGGGCGCGCTGGTCGCGGCGCAGTGAGCGCTTCGAGGTGGTGGGCTTCTTCAACGACTACTCCAACCTCACCGACGTCTGCACCTTCTCCAACGGCTGCTTCAACGACAACCTGGACCGCCAGGTGGACGCGGGCGAGGCGAACATCTACGGCCTGGAGGCCTACGCGGAGAAGACCTTCCGTCCGGGCGGCGGCATCACCTTCCCGCTGACGGTGGCCTACACGTTCACGCGCACCAAGCTGCTCAACGACTTCCGTTCGGCGGATCCGCAGTTCGGCAACGTGGTGGCGGGAGACGAACTGCCTTACGTGCCCAACCACCAGCTCTTCGCCTCCATTGGCGTGGAGGGCGCGCGCTGGGGTGCCTTCATCAGCTCCACCTTCCTGAGCAGCATGCGCGAGCAGGCGGGCCAGGGCGAAATCCCCGAGGGCCTGAAGACGGGAGCCCTGCTGACGTTCGACGTGAACGCCAACTGGAACATCACCCGCTGGGGGCAGCTCTACGTGAGCGGCCGCAACCTCCTGGACGAGGCCGTCATCGTCGGCCGCCGTCCGTACGGCGCGCGCCCCAACGCGCCCCGCATGCTCATTGGCGGCTTCAAGGTTCAGCTCTAACGCGGGTGGCGGCTCCCCTCCCGAAGCGCAGATACAGGGAGGGGACGAGCAGCACGTTGAGCACGGCGGAGGAGAACAGCCCTCCGAGGATGACGACGGCCATGGGGTGTTCAATCTCCTGCCCGGGCTTCAGGCCTCCCACCACCAGCGGGACGAGCGCCAGGGCCGTCGTCAGCGTCGTCATCGCCATGGGCTGGAGCCGCTCCAGCGTCCCGCGCAGGACGAGCTCGCGGCCGAACGGGACGCCCTCGCTGGCCTCCAGGTGGCGGTAGTGGCTCACCAGGAGGATGCCGTTGCGCGCGGCGACGCCCAGCACGGTGACGAACCCCACGAGTGAGCCCAGCGAGACGACTCCACCGGTGAGCAGCACGCCCACCACTCCGCCCACCAACGCGAAGGGCAGCGTCCCCAGGGTGAAGGCCACGAGCCTGCCCGACTGGAAGTCCAGATAGAGCACCAGGGCGATGCCCAGCACCGCGAGCATGGAGAAGCCCAACAACCGCGTGCGCGCACCCTCGCGCTCCGCGTACTCGCCCAGGACCTCCGCGTGGTGGCCGGTGGGCCAGTCCAGGCCGGAGAGCGCGGCCCGGATGTCGGTGACCACCGCGCCCAGCGCCCGCCCCTGGGCGTCGCAGGTGATGTCCAGCCGGCGTGAAGCGCCCTCGTGCTGGATGATGTTGGGAACGGACACGAGCTCCACCCGCGCCACGTCGCCCAGCCGGTAGGGCATGCCCGAGGGAGCCCGCAGGCGCAGCGCCTGCACCGCGGCCACGTCCTGGCGCACGGAGTCCTCGCCCCACACGACGACGTCCAGGGTGCGCTCGTCGCGGTAGACCTCTCCCACCTTGGTGCCTTGCAGCAGCGTGGACACCGCGCGCTGCACGTCTCCCGGAGTGAGTCCCAGCCGGCGCCCCGCCTCCGGATCCAACCGCAGCTGGACCTGGGGCACCAGCACCTGCGGCTCCACCTTGAGGTTCACCACGCCGGGGATGCCTCGCAGCTTCGCCTCGATGTCGCGCGCCTTCGAGCGCAGCACGTCCAGGTCGGGCCCCGAGGCGCGCACCACGATGGAGCCGCTGGCGCCGCTGAGCACCTCCTTGATGCGCTCCTGGAGATACGTCTGCACGTCGCGGTAGAGGCCGGGGTAGCCCTCCACCACGTCGTGGATGCGCTGCACGGTGGCCGGGTAGTCGTCGACGGCGTCCAGGCTGATCCACAGCTCCGCGAAGTTGGGGCCCACCACCTCGTCGGCCACTTCGGCTCGGCCGATGTGCGCGCCGAAGTGGCGGACGCCCGGGATGGCCCGCAGCTCCTCGCTGGCCCGCAGCGCCGTGCGGAGGACCGCGTCTCCGGACGTCCCCGGCTTGGCCACCCAGTGCATGAGGAAGTCGGACTCCTGGAAGTGCGGCAGGAAGCCCTCGCCCAGCATCGCCGCGAGGATGCCGCCTCCCAGCAGCACGGCGATGACGCTTCGTACCGCCACCCGGGGCCGGTCCATCATCCAGGCGACGAGCGGGCGGATGCGCTCACGCAGCCAGCTGCCCAGCCGCGGCGTGTGCTCCTCGCCCTTCCCCGTCAGGAACAGCAGGCACAGCACCGGGGTCAGCGTGAGTGCGACCGCCATGGAGGCGCCCACCGCCAGCACGTACGCCACCGCGAGCGGACGGAAGAAGGCGCCGCTCACGCCCTCCAGCAGGAACACCGGCAGGAAGACGAGGACGACGATGATGGTCGCGTAGACGACGGCGCTGCGGACCTCCAGGGACGCGTCCAGCACCACCTGGAAGGCGGAGCGCGGATGGCCCAGCGCCCGGTTCTCCGCCAGGCGCCGCTGCACGTTCTCCACGTCGATGATGGCGTCGTCCACCACCTCGCCCAGCGCCAGCACCAGCCCGGCGAGCACCATGGTGTCCAGGGTGGCCCCCACCAGCCGCAGCGCGACGATGGCGCCCACCAGGGACAGCGGAATCGCCACCAGGCTGATGGCCGCCGTGCGCACGTCCTGGAGGAAGGCGAAGAGGACGATGATGACCATCACGCAGCCCACCAGCACGGCGTGCCGGAGGTTGCCCAGCGCGGTCTCGATGAAGGTCGCCGGACGGAAGATGCCCGGCACCACGGTGACGCCCTGGAGCGCCGGACGCATCTGTTCGAGCGCGGCCTCCACCTGCTCGGTGACCTCCAGCGTGTTGCCCCAGGGCTGCTTCTCGATGATGAGGAGGATGCCGGCCGTGTCGTCGACGAGGCCTTCGCCGATGGGCGGTGGATGGCCCTCCTGCACCGTGGCTACGTCCGCCAGCCGGATGGAGGCTCCGTTGCGGAAGGCCACGGGCACGTCCTCCAGCGCGGCCAGCGTGGTGGAGCCCGGCAGGCTGACCGCCAGTCGCTGATTGGGCGTGTCGATGAAACCTCCCGAGGACGGAAGGCTCGCATCGCGCGCGACGCGCAGGACGTCATCCAGGGTGACGTTCGCGGCGCGCAGCCGTTCCGGATCCACCTTCACCTGGAACTGGCGATCCCGCTGTCCCCAGATGGCGACGTTCGCCACGCCCGGGATGCCCATCAAGCGGGGGCGGAGGGTCCACCGCGCCACGTCCGACAGCGCCATCCGGTCCAACGTGTCGGAGCGCAGGCCGACCTTGAGGACGCGGCTCGTCGCCGACACAGGGGAGAGCATCACCGGCGGGCGCGCCACCGAGGGCAGCGTGGTTGCGATGCGAGCCAGCCGCTCCTGCACCAACTGCCGCGCCCGGAACAAGTCCGAGCCCCGCTCGAAGATGAGCACCACGGAGGACAGGCCCAGCACGGACTTGGAGCGCAGCGTCTTCAGCGCGGGGACGCCCGCGAGGCCGTTCTCCAGGGGCGTGGTGATCAGCTTCTCCACCTCCAGGCTGGAGAGGCCGGGGACCTCTGTCTGGATTTCCACCAGCGGTGGAGCGAACTCGGGGAAGACATCCAGCGGCATGCCGCGAAGGCTCGCGTAGCCGAGGATGAGCAGCAGGACCGCCGCGGCGATGGGGATGATCCGGAAGTGGAGGCAGGCGGAGATGAGCTTGTGCATGTTGGAATCAGGTCTTCCTCAGTGGCCCGCACCGAACTCCGTGCCGAACAGTTCCGCCGCGCCCACCGTCACCACGGGAGTGCCCTCGCGGGGCCCCCGTCCGAGCAGCAGGTCCGTGCCCTCCTGGCGCACAACGTCGACGCGGCCTCGGGCGTAGACGTGCTCCGCCTCCCGCACGTAGACCCAGGCGCCGCCCAGCGCGTCGTAGACGACGGCGGACGCAGGCACGGAGAGGAGCGCTTCTCCCGCGTCAAAGCGCAGCGACACCCCGACGCGCTGGCCCGGCGCGAAGCGCGCGGACGCGGGCAGTTCATAGAAGCGGTCCACCGTGGCGGAGACCGGATCCGCGCTGGGCGGCCCCATCACCGGCAGCGCCTCCACGCCCTCGTCCTGGCCGGACAGCAGCGCGTGCACGCGCACGGGCGCGTCCGGCTTCACGCGGTGGACCTCGTCGACGAAGAGGGGCACGCGCACCCAGTTCGCGGTGACGCCCACGACCTCGAAGAGAGGCGCTCCCGCCGTAACGGTCTGCCCGGGCGCGACCGACACCTGGCGCAGGACGCCGTCGCGCGGCGCGAGGATGCGCATGCTGACGTCCGACTCCAGCGGTGAGCGGCTCACCAGCTCCAGCCGCGTGCGCGCGGCCACCAGCTCCGACCCGGCGACGGCGCGCTCGGCCCGGGCCTCCTCGACGGCGCGCGCCGTGCCCGCGCCATCCGCGAGCACCCGCTCCGCGCGGGCGAGCCGTTCCGCCGAGACCTCGTCGCGGGCACGGGCCACGTCCGCCGCCCTGCGCGCCTGGGCAAGCAGGTCCCGGTCCACGGTGGCGAGCGGCACCAGCCGCAACAGCACGTCGCCCCGCTTCACCGTGGCCCCGGGACGCAGCGCGGTGCCGCCCTCCGCCACGACGCCGCCCGCCACGGGCGCGGTCACCACCAGCGCATTGCCAGACGGGACGACGACCTCGCCGCCCAGCATCCGCCGCCGCTCCGCGCTGCGCTTCTCCACCGGCTGGACGCGCAGGTCCAGCCGCGCCTCCGCCTGGGGCTGGAGCGTCACCGTCGCGAGCGAAGCCTCCGTCACGTGGGAGTTCACCACCGCGGCGGGCGGTGGCGCCGCGGGCTTCTTCTCCTGGCAGGCGAACGACGGGGCGACGAAACCGGCGACGGCCATCAGCCGGACAAGCCTATTCATGAGCCACTCCCTGTTTGCCCAGACCCCGGTCCAGCTGAGCGAGCGCGCGGCGCAGGTCCGCTTCGAGTTCAAGGGTGCGGAGCCTCGCGTCGGCCAACCGGCGCAGGGCATCCAGCACCAACACGTACGGCGCATCCCCGGCGTCGAAGGACTTCCGCGCGCCGTCGCTCGCGGCCGTCAGCGCCGGGAGGATGTCCGCCTGGAATGCCGCGAGTGAGCTGGACGCCTGGAGCACGCGCTCACGGGCCACGAGGACCTCGTTCGCGACCTGCTGCCGCAAGAGCACATAGCGGGCGGAAGCGCGCATCAGCTCCGCCTCCGCGCGTCCAATGCCCCCGGGGTTCCAGTTGAAGATGGGAACGTCCAGCTGCGCGCCCGGCACCCACAGCGCCTGCGGCGAGCCGTTCGCGGACGTCGACGGCTTCACGTCCAGCCGCGCGAGCAGGTTGACGATGCGCGCCTTCTCCCAGCCCAGCCGGCTCCCCGCCATCTGGATGCCCAGCTCCGTGGCGAGCACGTCCGGCCGGGCGGCCTGCGCCAGCTCCATGAGTTCAGGCAGCGGACGCAGGGTGCGGGACTCGCGGGGGGATTCCTTCGGAAGGGCCTGCGCGAACAGCGGGCTCTGCACCACGCCCATCAGGAGCCGCAGCCGCTCCCGGACCAGCAGCACCTCCGTGCGCGCGCGCCGGGAGGCGTCCTCCGCCAGCAGCTTCTCCGCGCGCAGAGCATCCACCTCCACGCGGCTGGCGTCCCCCGCGGCCAGGCGCGCCTCTGCCAGCTCCAGCGTCCGCGACCACAGGCCCGCGAGCTCCTCCAATGCTCCGCGCCGCCCTTCCGCGAGCACCCAGTCCGCGTGCGCGACACGGACATCCCGGGCGACATCCAGGCCGTTCTGCACGAGCCCGCGAGCGACCTGCTCCACCTGCGCCTTCGCGGCGGCGACACGGGCCGGTCGCTGCCAGAGGGCGAAGAGCGGGAGGAGCAGCGAGGACTCGATCGTCCGGGGGCCCACGGGCAGCAGCAGGGAGAACGTGGGATTGGGCAGCGCTCCCGCCTCGGCCAGGTCGGCCCTCGAGATGCCGAGCTGGGCCATGTCCGCCTGGAGCGCGGCGCTGTTCCAGAGGGCGACGGCGACGGCCGTGCCTTCCTCAAGGGTCGCCGCGTCCGTGAGCCCTGGCGGGAGGGAGGGGTTCCCGTCCGCGCCGGGGCCCAGGGGGGCGGCACGCGCCGCGAGCTCCGAGGACACCCACGCCCGGTCGTAGGGCGAGGTGGCACAGGCCGTGGCCAACAGCAGCCACGCGAGCAGCATCAGGCGAGCGTCGGGTCTTCGGGGCCTGCACCGGGAAGGCATGCGGCGACCCTGCCAGCACCGGTTGAACGGCGGCTGAACGGCGCCGGGAGCCCCCGGCCGGAGCCTTCCCGCCAGTGGTATAGCTCCGACTCGAAAGCCCGCCATGCGAGTCCTCGTCGTCGATGATCATCAGGAACTGCGCGCCCTCGTCTCCCAGGCGCTGGAGCGCGACGGCCATGTCGTCCGGCAGGCCGGCGACGTGGAGCAGGCGCGGCAGGCGCTCATGGACGCGGTGGACGTCATCGTGCTCGACATCGGGCTGCCGGACGGATCCGGGCTCTCACTCTGCCGCGAGCTGCGCGAGGACGGCGTCCAGACACCCATCCTCATCCTCACCGCCCACAACCGCGTGGCCGAGCGGGTGGAGGGGCTGGACGCGGGCGCGGACGACTTCCTGGGCAAGCCCTTCGCCATCGCGGAGCTGCGGGCGCGGGTGCGCGCACTGGGACGGCGACGGGAGCGGGCCAGCACCGTCCGCGTCCAGTTGGGTGACGTGGTGCTCGACTTCGGCCGGAGGGAGGCGCTCCGCGCTGGCAGCACCGTGTCCGTCACCGCGCGGGAGTGGGCCATCCTGGAGATGCTGGCCGCACACGGAGACCGCGTCGTGGGCCGGGACGCGCTGCTGGAGTCCGTCTGGGGCGAGGTCACCAGCGGGGCCGCGAGCAGCCTGGAGGTCCTGGTCGGGCGAATCCGCCGCAAGCTGGGCGAGGACGTGGTGCGCACGCTGCGCGGCGAGGGGTATGGCCTTGGAAGCGGCTGACACCGGGCACCCCAGGGATTCGATGGTGCGCAGGCTGACGCGCGCCATGCTGGTGGTCACCCTGGCCAGCAGCGCGCTCACGGCTGGAGCCACCGGGCTGATTGCCTATCGCCTGCTGCTCGCGGGCGAGGACCGGCGCCTGCGGGACGCGGCGGTGGACCTGGTGGAGGAGTCCGCCGGGATGGGAGCCGCGGAAGCAGCGGCCGCGGCCCATGACGAGCAGAAGGAACTGGCTGCCTTTGGCATCCACATCGCCCTGTTCTCCGAAAACGAATGGCTGGGCGGCGCAACCGGCATTCCCATCCATGACGGCTGTGATTGGTCCCCACTCCCGGGCGACTCGGGTGTGCGGCTTTGCGGTGTGAGGGGCCACGGGCATCTGGCAGTGGCCATGGAGCGGCTGGAAAGCATCCCCCTCTTGCGGCTCTCCCTCCCGCTGGCCGCGTTGATCGCCGCGGGCTGCGCGGCCCTGCTGAGCCTGGGGGTGAGCCGGCGCGTGGCGCGCTGGGCGGCCCGGCCCCTCACGGAGCTGAGCGAGGCGCTCTCACGCATCGAGCCCGGCGGTCCCCTCCCCGCCCCCCTCCATGCCCCGGCCCGCTACGGAGAAGTGAACGCCGTGCGCACCGCGCTGGTGGACCTGCTCACGCGCCTCCATGAAGCCCTGGACCAGTCGCGCCGCTTCGCCGCCAACGCCGCGCATGAGCTGCGCACGCCCCTGACCACGCTGCGGGCGGAGCTGGAGCTCCAGGCGGAGACCCCACAGCCCCAGGACACCGCGCTGGCGCTGGAGCGAATGCTCCGGACGGTGACGTCGCTGGGGGTGCTGGTGGAGCGGCTGATGGTGCTGGCGGAGGGAACCCAGGGCGAGCTCGCGCTCTCCGAGCCGGTGAGCCTGTCGGACCTCGTGGAGGACGTCGTGCGCGCCCTGCCCGAAGGCGAGCAGCGCCGCATCGACGTCGACGCCGGGACCCGGGGCATCATCCCGGGAGATGGCCACCTGCTGCGACAGCTCGTCGACAACGCGGTGGAGAACGCGCTCAAGTTCTCCAACGGCGGGCGCGTCCGCGTGTCCCTCCAGCAGACGGGGGACGCCATTCTCCTCGACGTGCTCGACGAGGGACCGGGCATCGCGCCCGAGGACTCGATGCGCGTCTTCGAACCCTTCTACCGCACGCCGAGCGCCCGCGCCGGGAAGCAGGGCCATGGCATTGGCCTGTCCCTGGTAGCGCTCGTCGCCCGAGCCCACCGGGCCCACGCGGAGTTCCTCCCCTCACCGCGGGGAGCCCACCTGCGGTTGTCATTCCCCCGTGCCACCGGGCCGGGCTGCTAGGAATCCCATCGTGTCCATCCTCATCGTCGAAGACGAACTGCGGGTCCGCGCCTTCATCTCCCGGGGCCTCACGGAAGAGGGCTTCCGCGTGCGCGAGTGCGTGGACGGCGTGCACGCCCAGGAGCTGATGCGCCACGAGCGCTTCGCGCTCATCATCCTGGACTGGATGCTGCCCGGCATGTCCGGACTGGACGTGCTGCGGGCGCTGCGCGCGAAGCAGGACATGACGCCCATCCTCATGCTCACCGCGAAGGACGCGGTCGCGGACCGCATCAGCGCGCTCAATGCCGGCGCGGACGACTACCTCATCAAGCCCTTCGCCTTCGATGAGCTGCTGGCGCGCCTCCGCGCCATCCTCCGCCGCGTCGACAACCGCGCCACGCCCCTGCTGAGCCACGCGGACCTGACCATGGACCCCACCACGCGGAAGGTGGTCCGGGCCGGCGTGGAGATTCCGCTGACCGCGCGGGAGTACGCGCTGCTGCAATTCCTGCTCGAGCACGCGGGCGAGGTCCTGTCCCGGACCCGCATCGTGCAGGCTGTGTGGGAGCACGACTTCGAGACCTTCTCCAACGTCGTGGAGGTCTACATCCGCTACCTCCGGGCCAAGGTGGACACGCCCTTCCCCACCAAGCTCATCCACACCGTGCGCGGCGTGGGCTACGTGCTCCGGAGCCGCGCATGAGGCGCCCGCGTTCGCTCCGCGCCCAGCTGACCTACTTCTTCGCCGGCTCCGTCCTGGGGACCACGCTCCTCTACGGCGTGCTGGTGACGGTGGTGCTGGCCACCAGCGAGTACTTCCAGCACGCCGAGAACCCCAGCCTGTGGTTGCACGAGGGAATCTTCGACGAAGCGCTGCAGGCACTGGGCGCCATCGTCTTCAGCATGCCCATCGCGGTGGTGGGGTCCATCGTGATGGGCGGCGCGCTGGCTCGCAAGGCGCTGGCGCCGCTGCGTGAAGCCCGTGACCGGGTCCGTGCCGCGCGGGCCTCGGAGCTGGACCTGTGCCTGCCCGACCGGGGAACCGGTGACGAGTGGGACACGTTGGCGGGGACCCTGAACGAGCTCCTCTCGGACGCCCGCGCGTCGCTCGTGCGCATCCGCTCCTTCACCTCCGACGCGGCGCACGAGCTGCGCACGCCGCTCACCATCATCATGGGCGAGACAGAGGTCAGCCTGCGCAGGGAGAGGACGCCGGAGGAGTATCGCCGCACGCTGGCCATCGTGCTCGATGAAACCCGCCAGCTCAGCCTCCTGGTGGACGCGCTGCTCCAGTTGGCGCGCGCGGATGCCGGCACCCAGGTCATCACCCTGGAGCCCGTGGAGCTGCACGCCCTGGCACGGCAGTCCCTTCAGCGCACGGAGCAGCTGCTGGCGGCGCAGTCCCGGAGCTTGACGCTGGAGCTGACGGGCGACCCCACGCAGGTCCGGGGAAATCCGGTCCTGTTGAGCCACGTGCTGGACAACCTGCTCTCCAATGCGTGCCGCTACGCTCGCGAGCGCATCCGCCTGGAGCTGGAAGCGACGGACACCGGCGTCCGCGTCACCGTGGGGGATGACGGCAAGGGGGTGGACGCCGGCTTCGAGGCCCGGCTCTTCCAGCGCTTCGCCCGGGCGGACGCATCGCGGCAGGGCGAGGGCACCGGCCTGGGGCTCGCGGTGTCGCGGACCATCGCCGAGGCGCATGGCGGCACGCTCGACTACTCGAGGGTCGACGGCGAAAGCCGTTTCATCTTGCGCCTCCCGAAGCCGGAAGTGTCTGACGGGCCGCCACTTCCGGCCGAGCATGCCAGCGCTGACATGTCCACAGCCTGAAGGTCGTCACCGGCCGCTCGCCGCGGTGCACCGTCACGGAGGGCAGCTCACGCACCGCCGCGCAATGCGCGTCCAGCCTCGCCGCCGCGTCGCGCAGCGGCTGGCGCAGGTCCGCGACGATGAGGGCGTCCGCGCCGGGTCGCACCCGGTCCAGCCAGAATCCATACGCCAGCCCGTCGCCGCCCAGCGCGGAGTCGGATTGGGTCTCCGGGTGGTCGGGCAGGTAGTAGGCCAGCTCGCTCGCCGTCTTGTAGCCCCAGCCCACCACCATCGGCGCGGGGGGGCCGGCCGCCTCGCGGTGCCGTTGCACGGCTTCGGCCAGCTCATGCCAGCCGCTCACCAGGTTGTCGCGCTCACGAAAGGGAATCCACGGGCAGAGCGGCATCAGATACATGCCGGTCATCAGCACCGCGCCCACGCCCACGCTCAGCGCCGCGTAGCCACGCACGGCCCGGTGCTCGCGCAACGCCCAAGCACCCGCGGCGGCGGCCACCATCAGGCCCAGGTACGCGGGGGCCACCCAGTTCATCTTCACCCAGTGCAGGGGGCTCACCAGGGTGAACAGGGCGAGTCCCGGCACGCTGGCGAAGGCCAGCAGCCGCGCGCGGTCATCTCCCCTCCACGCCTGGCGCACGAGGACGCCCGCGGTCAGCAGCAGCGCCAGGTAGAGCAGCGGTCCCACGGCCACCGCCTGAAGCCCCAGATAGCGGCCCACGAGGTAACCATGAAAGCCATCCACCGTCCGGGCGCGGCCGGTGGTCTGGAACGCGAAGGAGGCCCAGGCATGCGCGTGGTTCCAGAGCAGCACCGGTGAGAACACCGCGAGCATGAGGAGACACGCGGTGTAGGGATGCGAGGTGCGCAGGGCTTCACGGCCCCGCCGTGTCACCAGCGCCGTCCCCAGCACCTGGAGCGGCAGCAGCGCGGCGGTGTACTTCGACAGCAGCGCGCCCCCGCAGGACACGCCCAGCAGATACCAGCGCCAGCCCAGGCGCCCGGGGCCCTGTCCATCCGGCAGCACCAATTCGCAGAGCACGCGCAGCGCTGCGGCCCAGAACAGCACGAGCGGGACATCCGGCGTCATCACCACCGCCCCCAGGCCGAAGAGGACCGTGGCGTTCGCGGCGACCGCCGTCAGCACCCCGACCGCGGGCGAGTACAACCGCTTGCCGAGTGAATACAGGACACCGCCAAGCAATGCCGAGGACAGGATGGCGGGCAGGCGCAGCGCGAGCTGCGAGTCCCCCAGGAGCCGGACGGACAATGCCATCCACCAGGCGCACATCGGAGGATGGTCCAGATAGGACAGGTCCAGGTGGCGCGTGTATTGCCAGTAATAGGCCTCCTGCGGTGCCAGCTCCACCTGTCCCGCGTAGAGCAGCCGCACGAGCACGAGCATCAGGGTCGCCCCCAGGCCCCATGGCCACCCACGGTGATGGGCGGTGGCTCCGGGCGTGCTCGGCATCTGGCGTCCTTTCGCCCCGATGACACACGGACGGCTCGGGGACGGATTGACTCATGCCTGATGCGGGAGGGCCGTGTCCGCGAGCCAATGCCTCTCTGAGAGACTTTTCATCGTCACTTCATCTTCGCGCGGGGGCGTCACGTACGGTTGTCAGCGAATGAGAACGCCCTCATCCCTGCCCCATGCGGCTCTCATCCGTGTTCACCAAGATGCGACCCATGCATGAGGTGGAACACAAGAGCGTCGTGGACGACCTGTTGCTGCGGCGCGGTCACGTCGAGGGCGCGGGCGGAAGACTGCGCTTCGAGGGGACGATGGTGGACCGGTACTACACGCTCGATACACGTCCAGACAGCGGCGCCGGGCGGCTGTGGGTCCGCCGCAACCCGGCTCCCCACTGCACCAGCCAGGACGACTGTTACAGCGGGGCCACCTGCACGGGCAACACGTGCCGTCCCGTCTGCGACTTCTCCAACCTGCCGGTCGAGCGGAGCAGCAGCTCGCGGGATTTGTCATACACGGGCTGTCCGAAAGCGCAGTACTGCTGCATGGGTTACTGCATCCCTTTCGTCCCTGCCAGGCATTGGACGCGGCGACCGGTTCAGAACGCGACGCCGGCCGCGACCCGGTAACTCGAGGAGAATCCCAGCTGCGGCCGGCGCGAGCCGAGCGCGGGCTTGACGGGGTTCGGCTCGAAGCTGGAATCCAGGTCCCCGCCCGTCGAGACGACGTAGCCCACGCCCACGCCCAGGGACAGCACGAGCCGGTTCCAGAACAGAAGCGTGTAGCCCACGTCGAGCCCCTGGTGCAGCGTGAAGATCGTACTGCCCCCGTCGGAGCCCACGTCGAACCCCACGGCGCTCGCGCCCACCTTCCAACCGATGAAGAGCCCCGCCGGGGCATTCCCGAAGAGGTGGTAGTGGGCGCCCACGTCGAGCCCCGCCATCCTGAGTTTCAGGTCGCCCGTCTCCTGCCAGTACATGGGCTCGAGCGTGAACGACCAGGAAGGGGACAGTGCCTGCGCGTACTCCAGGTGGAACATCACCTCGAACGCGAGCGACAACGGATGGAGCATCAGCAGCCGGTGCGGCGTGCCCGTGTCCCAGGTCGTGGCGGAGCCGTCGAGCCCCTTGGACACGATGGAGGAGAAGCTCGCCGGAACCATCTGCTCTTCGTCCAGGAGGAGCGACTGCGCTGCCTGGACGCTGAACTCGCGCACGGCCGGGCGGTCCGGATCCTTGCGCACCAACAGGTAGCGTCCCGGACGCAGGGACATCCTCACCTGCCGCTTGCCCTCGGGCAGCTCGACGACGCTCTTCCCCGTCGAGCCGAGCACCACCTCCAGCGGCCCCCAGCGCTGGAGCAGCATGACGATGCTTCCGCCCGTGTCCACGTGCGTGAGGGCCAGATCCTCGCGCCCCCGGAGGTTCATGTCGAAGCTGGGGTGCTGCAAGCGCTCCGCGAACACCGCCGTGTCGCGGATGGTGAGCTGCTTCGCGTAGGTGAAGGCCTCGACGAGCGACACCTCGCCATCCCCGGCGACATCGGCGGCGCCGCGCAGCCCCGCCACCAGATGGTGGGTGAAGAACGAGCCCTCCAGGGCCTCCGTCTCGTGCGCATTCTCCAGGCCGGAGCTGGAGGCGATGAGCACCGAGCCCGTGCTCTGCACGCGCAGGGGCACCTCCAGCGCGAAGGGTGCCTCCGCGTGAAGCCCCTTGGCCTGGGTCCACCCGCCGCCACGGCACGCATCGATGATGCCCACCCGCACCGTGGCGTCCGGGCTCTCGATGCGCTGCTTCAGCGCGGTGAACAGGAGCGGAGCACCCTGGGGATACAGGGCCTGCTGGTCCGCATGGCCCGAGTAGTAGAACAGCAGCAGCGTGTCCCCGGGCGCCGAGCGCAGGCTCGCGAGCTGCTGGTCGAGCGCCGCGAGAATCGCCTCGGGAGCGGGATCCAGCAACAGCACGACGTCCTCCGCGCGGAACTCCCCCACCTGGGAGAGGACGTCCGCCACCCGCCGTGCGTCGTCGTGCGCATAACGCAGGGCGGCCCGGCCGAGCACGGCCGCGTTGGAGCCCACGATGACGGCCATCCTCCTCGACGCGGGCGGAGTGGCACGCTCCTCCCCGGCCCGGGCCGTGGCGGCCATCAGCCACGAGACCATGACGAGGAGGCACGCACGGGTGAATCCACTCATGGCGGAGGGCTCTTGGGGAGGCGCAACTCGGTGGTCCAGAGCTTCGCGGTCCGGGGCGCTTCGGAGAAGAGCGCCTCGGCCTGGGACGCGGACAGCGGCTCCCCACTGAACAGGATGCGCAGGGTCTCCTCGCCGCCGGCCCCGTCCACCCGCCAGCTCGTGGGCAGCGCCGTGTCCCGCTCCGAGGAGAGCGGGCCCTCGAAGAGCACCGTCCACCCCGCCGGCCCCTCCGGCGCGCGCGCGGCCACCGTCACGTACCGGTGCGCCCCGGAAGAGACCTGCAGCCGGATGCGGTCCTCCGGCGCGAGCGGCGTCCGCCCATCCCAGAGGAAGACCCGGTCGCCGCGCTTGATGTGGACGGCGACGGAGGGTGCGCCCTTGGGGCCCTGGTACTCCGTCTCCTCCGCGCCCTGGGTCCTCGGGACGAACAGGAGGACCAGACACCCCAGCGCGGCGGTGGCCAGCAGGGGCAAGCCCCAGCGCATCCATTCCAGCCGCCTCGTCGCACGGAGCGGCTCGGTCCCGAGCGCCCGCGCCCACGCGGGCACGGGTTCCGGCCGCGTCACGCGCTCGAGGTAGGCACCACACTCGGCGCAGGTCTCGAGGTGTTGCGCGAGCGACGGGCTGGGGGAGCCGAGCGCCGCGCGGTCCAGCTCGATGAAGGAAGGATGCCGCGGGGTCGTCGTCATGGTCCGAGCGTCCTTCTCAGATGCTCCACCTGCGCATCGAGCCGCTGGAGGAGCCTCCGCACCGTGCGCTCGGACACCTGGAGCACCTCGGCGATCTCCTGCTGCGTCAGTCCATCCAGTCGGTTCATCAAGGCGGCCTCCAGTGCATCCGCGGGCAGGTGCCGCGCATAGGCTTCCAGTTCCTGGCGCCGCCGCAGCGTGGCCTCTGCGGAGCGTTCATCCATCAGCTCCCCCGAGGAACGCGGCGGCGTGCTCCGGCGCTGACGGAGCCGGTCCACGGCCAGGTTCGTGCTGGTCCGGTAGATCCACGCGGTCGCATGGCGGGCGTCCTTCGCCCGGAGCCCCGTCCTCCACATCCGGATGAAGGTCTCCTGCGCGACGTCCTCCGCTTCGTCGGAGTCCCCCAGCATCCGGCGGCACTTCTCCCGGATGAGCGGAAAGTAGCGGAGGTAGGCGCGCTGGAGGTCGGTGTCCAAGGCTCTTGGGAAGCGCAGGAAAGGGTTTCTGGAGGAAACGAACCGGGGCCCGGAAAGCGGACAGGGAAATCACATGCGGATTTCCGGGCCGAAGCCTGGCCGGTGGAGAGCACCTGCAACGTTATTCTGGCAGAGGGAGGGATTCATGTCTCGATTGTCATTCCGCCTGAGCGGGTGGGCCTTCACGGTGGGGCTGCTGCTCGCGTCCCCTGCCACGCTGGCCGAGGAGCCTGCGAAGGCCGCTGCCGAGGCACCGCGGAAGGGACAGGTCCGGGGCACGGTGCGCGCCCGGGGCACCCGCCGTCCCCTGGCCGATGCCGCCGTCCAGGTATGGGGGATGCCGGACGTGGTGCTGCCGGACGCGGAGGGACACTTCGAGCTCCAGCTCCCAGCGGGCACCCACGCCGTCGAGGTGCGTGCCCCGGGCCACAAGCCCGCCTCGTTCCTGGAGACCGTCACCGCGGGCCAGCAGGTCCAGGTCATCTACCGGCTCGACCCCTTGGAGGTGAGCCCGTTCGAGACGGTGGTGCGGGAGGAGCGGCCGCGCACCGAGGTGACACGCATCAGCCTGCAGGGGCCGGAGCTCCGCGAGGTGCCCGGGACACAGGGGGATCCGTTCCGCGTCATCATGGTGATGCCGGGCGTGGCGAGCCTCGCCTCCGGCCTCGGCTATCCCGTGGTGCGGGGCGGCCAGCCGGCGTCCACGGGCTTCTTCGTCGACGGGGTCCGCCTCCCGATGCTCTACCACCTGATGGTCGGGCCGGCCGTGGTGCAGCCCGAGTTCATCGACTCCCTCGACTTCCTTCCCGGGCCGCCGCCCGTCCAGTACGGGCGGCAGCTCGGCGGCACCATCGAGGCCCGCCTCTCCCGCCCGCGAGAGGACCGGCTCCATGCCTCGGCCACCCTGGACTTCATCAACAGCGCCGCGTTCCTGGAGGTGCCCCTCGCGTCCACGGGCACCAGCATCAGCGTGGGCGGCCGGATGAGCTACTCGGGACTGCTGAGCACCCTGCTGGTGAACACGCTCTCCGCGCCGGGCACCAAGTCCCTCAGCGCCAGGTTCTGGGACTACCAGGCCCGCGTCGAGCAGCAGGTGGGGCGCGGGCGGGTGCGCCTGCTGGCCCTCGGGAGCTCCGATGTCCTGGCCTCGTACGCGCCGGAGGCGGCGGAACCGCTCCCGGAGGGCCTCCCCCCGGAGGTCACGAATGGCGGCGGAGGCCTCACCCGCTTCCACCGGGTGGACCTCCGCGGCCTCCACCCCCTGGCTGGCGGAGAGCTGGAGGTGGGCCTCGCGGTGGGCGCGGACGCGGTGGGCATCTTCTCTGAACGGGGCCCGCCCCGCGTCAGGCAGGGTGAGCTCACCCTGCGTCAGGAAAGCCTCGCGGGGCGCCTCCGGTGGACGCGAGCGCTGGGCTCGACGCTGCGGCTCACCGCGGGCGCGGACGTGGAGCAGCGGCGGGGGACCATCGTCGCCACCGGAAGCGAGGCCCCCGCCGGCTCCGAGTACCTCTCCGAGGATGATCCGCTCACCCGCCCCACGTCGGATGCGCGCATGAGCGGCGCCTACGCGGAGCTGCAATGGCACCCGACCGCGCGCTGGACGGTCGTCCCTGGAGTGCGCGCGGATGTCTATCAATTGCTTGGGGAAGCCACTCACACTGCGTTCGAGCCCCGGCTGACGGTGCGCCATGCCCTCACGGAGGCCCTGGTCCTCAAGGGGGGCGCGGGCCTGTTCCACCAGGCCCCCACCGTGCTGCTCCCGCTTCCGGTGATGGACCTGTCCGGCCTCAGGTACGGCCTGCAGGAAGCAATGCAGTTCGACGTGGGAGCCGAGTGGCGGCCCCACACCGCGTGGGAGCTGAGCACCGACATCTTCTACAATCCCATGCGTCGCACGGTGGAGTTCAGCCTTCAGCAACTCATCGACCTCCGGCGCCGGGGCGGAGTCGCGGCGGCGGACCCGGCCGGGAGCGGCGAGGCCTTTGGACTTGAGCTGATGGCGCGCCATGCGCCTGCCGGTGACTGGTTTGGCTGGGCGTCCTACAGCTTCCTCCAGAGCCGGCGCCGGGTGCGCATTGAACGCTACGACGACCAGAACAGGATGACGGGCACCTCGTGGGCCACCGTGCCCTTCGCCTTCGAGCAGGCGCACGTCTTCAACGCGGCCATCAGCCGCAAGGTGGGCAGCGGCTACACCCTGGGGGCCGTGGTGCACTTCAACACGGGCCGCCCCGAAACGGGGGAGCTCACGCCCCAGCCCATGCGTCAATCCACTGACAGCGAGGGCAACCCCCGGTGGGTGCGGCGCGAGCGGAGCCAGCCCGGGCGCCTGCCCTCCTTCTGGCGCGTGGATCTGCGCGCCGCCAGGACGTGGACCCTGGACGACCTCATGCTCGAGCTGTCCTTCGACCTGCTCAACGCCTCCTTCCAGAAGGAGGTCTTCTTCTACGAATACACCTCCGAGCAGCCTTCCCCGGACGCACCCTCCACCCTCGTGCGCAAGGCACGGGGCTTCCCCGTCTTCTTCCCCATGCTCGGGCTGAAAGGAAGCTACTGACATGCGCCCCACCCTTCTGTGCGGACTCCTCGTCGTGGGCCTGGGCAGCGGGGGCTGCGAAGCCCAACCTGACTCCCCCCTCTTCTTCTACGGCCTGGCCCGGCGGGTGGACGGCTCGCCCTTTGGACAGACAGCGCTGTCATTGGAGGGGGCACGCCGCGGCACGGTCGCCGACGAGCCGCCCGTCTTCACGCCGTATGGCACGGCGACCACGCGCGACAATGGGGCCTTCGTGTTGGAGATCCTCGCGGGGGACATCGCCCCCATCGTGGCGGGAGAGCTGACCTGGCCCCGGTCGACCTTCCGCGACCGCTTCCGGGTGGCGACGCCCCTGGAGGAAGGACGGGCCGCCTTCGTCTCGTTCACCCTGTACGGGACAGGGGACTCCGAGTTGCCGGAGCTGCGTGTCTGGGGCGCCGACCTCGCCTGGAGTGAGACAGCCACCGGACGGGCGCTGACCTTCGCACCGCCCCCGCCCGCGCCCGCGCCGCCCCAGGGCGTGGTGGTCTCAGCGGATGACACCACGCCGTACCCTGGAGCCCCCAGTGGTGACCTGGTGGACGTCTCGATTCCCAAGCCCGAGCTTCAGCTCCACGGGAAGCAGGGCCTCGTCTGGCACGAGGATGCCGTCACGTCGCCGAGGCTCCTCTCCCCCTGGCTGCTCGAGGACTTCGTCACACCGGAAGTCCAGGTGCGCGCGGTGAGCGCGAACGCCTGGCACCGCGATGCGCTCACGAGTGATGAGGCCTGGCTTCAATTCCGTATCGAATGGCGCAGCGAGCGGCTGCCACTGCCGGAGGGCACGCTGCGCCCACTGAGCCGGGGGGCCAGGTGCCTTCCGGCGCTCGACGCCCCCTGCCCGTTCACGGATGGGCTGCTCACCGAGAAGCGCACCTCCGAGCTGTGGCCACTGGAGACCTCTTCCTACCCGCGTCGCGTGGGCGTCCGCCTGGAGGCGCCAGCCCGCATCTCGCGCGTGGTCATCCGCAACATGGTGACGTCCGGGAAGGAGGTGCTCGTCGAGGGCAGTGAGGACGGAGCGCAGTGGACCGAGCTCGCCCGGCGGAAGCTTGCTGAGTCCTTCACGTCGGGAGTCAGCCGGGGCTTCCGAGAGGCGAGCGACGCGGACAGTCCGTGGGATCCGCCTCTTCCGCGGTACGACCACACGTTCCTCGACATCCCGCTGCCTGAAAGTCCCCAGGTCCAGTACGTCCGCCTGGTTTGTCTGTCGTTCCCTCCCTACGAGGCGGAGGTGACCTCCCTGGCGGAGCTGTCCCTCTTCGAATGAGACGGATTGGACTGCGTGTCCCCTGCCTCCTCCAATTCGGCCTGGGAGTCGGCGACGTCCTCCGTTCGCTCCACTCCTGGTAAGAGCAACACAACACCATGGCCCAGCTTCGACGCACGGACCTGGACGCTTCCTGTGAATGCCCCGGAAGCTGCGGACTGCGGGGGCGCCAGCGTTCGTGCGCACCCTGCCCTCCTCACCCTGAGGCATCCCCTCACATGACACCGAAGGCTTCGCGGAAAACGGGTTGCTCGCGAACGAGTTGCTCGAGGAGTTCCATCAGCGGTTGCAACTGGGCCTCGGACATCATGGGCAAGGCTTGATAGGAGAAGCTGCCCTGGCGGAACAAAGAGTAGGTGCGGCTCTTGACCGTGTTGGCCTTGAGGTAGCCGCGCCATTCCCAGCCGCTCCCCGGCAGTTCCCAGCAACGTCAGCGGCGAGAGCGCCAGCGTATATACCAGCAGCAATCGACCGCGTCGCTCCGGCGCGGTGAGGCTCACGGCCGGCCGACAAGCCCATGCCGAAGCGCAAGTCCTTGATGTCCCGGAAACTCTCCTCGGTGCGGAAACGGCGGCTGTAGAGATCCACCACCTGGGAGGAACTCGCCTCGCTCTGACTGGTGGCCAGACACCACGCATCCTTCATCCCCTTCTTCTCCACGAGCACCACCTCCCCCACGGGCGCCTCGTCGTCTCTGACGCGGGCCGCCTTCAGACGCAAGGCTCGGCCCGAGGCGGGCCCCCACTCGGCGGCCGCGCGCGTTCGCCGCGGGCCGTGGTGACGGTGATGCACTGGCGGAAGCGAATGACGTACTCGAAGCTCAACTGCCCCAGCAGGGCGTAGAGCTTCTGGTCGGCCAAGCCCCGGTCCGCCAGCACCGTCACCTTCACCTCGGGGGCGATGAGTTCGCGCAGGCTCAAGAGGACGGCGTCCTCCACTTCGTTGCGAAACCCCTGGAGGGTGGACTTGCGCACCGTCAGCCACAACACCAGGGGCGTCAAGCGGCCATGTCGCGTCTTGAGCGCGGCTACCAGCGTCATCTGGTCGTCGGCCTCGAAGTCCGTCCAGTCCAGCGACACCACGGCCTCGGTGCGTTGGCCCAGCACGCACGACCCCCACAGGGCGAAGAGATGCCAGACGTCGATGCCCGTATTGGACAGCAGCCGATCGACCTGCTTCACCCAATGCTTGCCCTTGGTGCCACTGGCAATGGCCAGTGCCTGGCCGATGGCATACACCGACAGGCTGGCCGCATGACCACGCCCAACGTCGCCAGCGACCGCGATAAGACTCTCTTGGCATGCAGGTCGTCCCCGAAGAGTCCGGGCGAGGAAGGGGTGCACCTTCTTTTCGTTGAGGGGAGAGGTTCTCACCCAGTACGCAGTGTCGAGAGTGACATACTCCTCACACGGGCCAGCCGACCCTCCGCCTCCTTGTCAGCCTGCTAAATAAGGGGATGCCTCCGGAACCGCCTCCGACGCCACGAGCGCCCTCTCATTTCGCCCTGGTCCGTGATGCCCCCCATCCATCATAGACTCGCTTCAAAATAGATTAGATTCTGAGGCGCCGACGCAGAAAAACGCCTTCCAAACAACGAGTCAGACTTGCCTCTGCAAGAGAACAAACAACTCACACGACACCACCATTGAATCACAGCGCCTCTGACCACAACCTACCCCCCGTCCCTATCTGGTGGAGCCGCGACGAGTCTCGTCCGGAACAAGGAAGGATCCATGAGCATCACAATCAGGCTTCAAAGCATCAAGTGCCTCAGGGAAGTCAACGAGTCCTCCCCGACGGAGGAGCCTTACGTTCTCGTAACGTCAGCTGATCTGGGCTCCACCATCCCAGGCGTGCCCGCGCCTCCGAATCTCGAAGTATTTCGGTACGGGGTTTGGAACGAAGTCGATGCGGGTGAAGTGCGCGCAAGTGATGGTCCTGCCTTCTGGGGAGTTGACTCGGCACAGCACGACATCCGCAATCCGGATGATGTGGCCCTAATCGTCTCCTTAATGGAGAGCGACAACGCAGATCCCAGACAATATCAGACACTCGTGAAGACAGTAGCCACCATGTCTCTAACATCGTCACTAGGACAAACAAACAACCCCACAAGAGTGACAAAACTGCTTTCGGACATCCGAAACGCTCTCAATGGGGTCGACCTCCCTATACCATTCGCATTGGATGACGACCATATCGCCACAGAACAGCTGAAGCTTGACGGCGCCGACCTAATTCCATTCGGAATCCGGGAAAGAACAATCACCATCACAAACACCGAGGGCGCGTATGAGCTGACGTTTATAATCAAGCGGCATGGCTGGCGCGAATCTGAACTCGCAGGCCCGGGGAGCGCTTCGGGTAGCAGTGGTATCGCAGCGGTTTCGCGCATCCCGGGCAGCATGGAGCTCTGGTGGGTCGGCGGAAACGGATCCGTCGAAGGCGCCTACTGGTACGATGGCCAGCCCTGGGCGCGGTACCAGATCGCAGGTCCCGGCAGCGCATCCACGAGCAGTGGTATCGCAGCGGTTTCGCGCATCCCGGGCAGCATGGAGCTCTGGTGGGTCGGCGGAAACGGATCCGTCGAAGGCGCCTACTGGTACGATGGTCAGCCCTGGGCGCGGTACGAACTCGCGAATCCCGGTAAAGCGTCTGCGAGTGGTGGTATCGCAGCGGTTTCGCGCATCCCGGGCAGCATGGAGCTCTGGTACGTCGGCGGCAACGGCTCCATCAACGACGCGTTCTGGTACGGATGATTCGCCAAGAGCTGCACCTGGACCGGCGTGAGGCGGCTAGAGGCTGTCCCTGATCTCCGGCCCGAAAATCAACCTGGTGGCTCAAACACCGGCGTTGGACCCGGCCTTGAGGGGCATAGGAGGTTGCCAGCCAGCGTCAGGCATGATCAACGCTGACTGTGCGCCGACATGAACTGAGCGATGCCGAGTGGAGCCGCATCCAGCCCCTTGCTGGGCTCGCGGAGCGGCCCACCCTCGAAGCGAGGGGACCGCGACTTCATCAACGCCGTCATCTGGCGCGTGAAGACTGGGGTGCTATGGCGGGACCCTCCGGAGCGATTCGGCCACTGGAAGACCGTCTACAACCGCTTCCACCGCTGGGCGCAAGCCGGGCGCTGGGAAGCCATCTTCAAGGCCCTGCGACTTCCGGTGGATGAGTTCGGCTCGCTGGCAGACGCTTCCGTCGTCCGGGCGCATCAGGACGCCTCGGGCGGAAAAGGGGGTCCGAAGAAATGCTCTGGGGCGTTCTCGAGGAGGTTTTTCAACGAAGGTTCACGCCGTCACAACGACGGGCGGTAAGCCGCTCCACCTCGCGCTGACGGCCGGACAGCAGCATGAGTCCACGATGGCCGAGGAACTGCTGGTGCACGCAGAGGGCGACGCCTTCATCGCGGACACCGGCTATGACGCCGAGCGCATTCGCGCCAACGCCCAGAAGGTGGGGATGAAGCCCGTCATCCATCCCCATCCCAGCCGGAAGCAGCCTCCACCTCTGGACCGCCCCCTCTATCGGCTTCGCTACCGGGTGGAGTGCTTCTTCCACGACCTCAAGCGCTTTCGGGCTGCTGCTACCCGCTACGAAAAGACGGCGACCTGTTACCTCGCCGTCCTCCACGTCGCCTCCATGCTTCTCTGGCTGCGTTAATCAGGGACAGCCCCTAAGGCCCCGCGATGCTCATCGCGAGGCCCGTGGAAAAGCAAAAAGGCCCTGCCGGGTTAGGGCAGGGCCTTCTTTTTTGCTCCCCGAACGAAAGCCTGCGCGAACTCGTTCTCGGCACTCTCTCCAGAGACTGCGACGGAAAACACGAGAGAGGTCATGGGGTTACGTGAAGTCGGGAAAATTCAGGGTCCGATTGAGTCTCCGCAAACTTCGCCGCCTTTGTTCCCGAACATCGCGAATTGAGGAGGGCGCCCATCATTCTCCAGGAGGAGACGATGTGGGACGCCACGTGGGACGATGGAGCGGACGGGACCTCGTGCCCCCATGGTCGGAGGCCACGAACTCTCGTATCCAGACCCTCCCGTGAGCCCTGGCCGAGAGCACCGCGGCGCTGGTCGCCTGGGCACGCGGTTGTCCTCGATGGGCTGGCGGTCGGCAGGGCCGGCCTGGCGCTCCCTTCATCACGAGTGCTCAGCCTTTGATTGCGCGAGACGGCATGGGCGGTGTCACGATGATTCCGACCCCACTTTCACTGCTACAGGAACTCGCCGGCCCGCGCGCACCTCGCTTGCGCACCTCAACGCGCTCATGACGCAGCGAGCGGATTTGGGGCAGGCACAATGGGTTGACGTTGCGGGGACGGATGCTCAGGCGTGGAGTTGCTGCTGGAGCCAGGCGCGGATGCTGCTGAACTGCGCGGCAAACTCGTCGCCCTTCAGGTCCCGCTTCTCCTTGAGGAACACGTCGCTCAGGGAGCCCTCGATGGAGACACCGCCGCTGGCGCGCCCCGCGTCCAGCGACAGCTTCCCGGTGAAGCCGGCCGTCGCCGCGAGCTCGCCCTCCACGGTGACGGGCACCTTCCCCAGGTTCTTCGCCAGCGGCCCGAAGTCACCGTTGGCCAGGGCCTCGCGCGCCTTGGGGTCCGCCAGCGCGGCGGCGACGTCCACCGTCTTCCCCGTGAGCTTCAGCTTGCCGGACACGCCGGTGTCGCCCTTGAGGCTGGCCTCCGTCTGCGTGCCTCCCGGCGTGGCCAGGCCCACGCCGCTCTTGCCGGAGACGCCCACCTCGGCGGAGAGCGTGGAGGCCACGAGGTTGACCTGGGGCCCGGAGGAGCGGCCCTGCAGCGCCGCCGCCAGGTCCAGCTTCCCGTCGACCTCGAACTTGCTCTGCAGGGCGAGCTTGATGGAGCCCTTGCCCTCGACTTCCTTCGTGAAGGCGGTGTCGCTGCCGACGGAGCCCTTGCCCTCGATCTGCCCGGACTGCTCCACGGTGATGGTGGGCTTCTGGCCGTTCTTGCCGAACTCGATGTCGACCTTCGTCTCGAGCTGTCCCTTCAGCTCGCCCGCGAGCGGGACGTTGGGCAGCGGCAGGTCCGTCGCGAGCTTCCCGGCCAGGGTGCCCTTCACCGAGAAGCCCTTCAGGTGGTCGCCGAGGAACTTCTGCGCGTCCGTGCCGACGTACGAGTCCAGCTTCCGGTTGGTGTCACCCGCCTTGTCGAAGAACTTGCCGAGGCCGTCGGCGCCCACCGCCTTGGCGGCGCTTGCCAGGAAGCCGGAGACCTTGTCACCGACCTTGGCGCCGGCATCCACGGCGTAGCTCGCCGCGACGCCCAGCGCGGACTCGTTGCCGGCGGCCGCGATGATGCCCAGGCCGCGCAGGGCGTCCTCCTTGGACTTGAATTCGAACTTCGGGGAGACGCCGGCCCCGAGCTCCGCGGAGCCATTCACGGGGCCCTTCGTGCTCGGCTCGGCGGTGAGCTTCCCCTCGTTGAGGGCGGTGACTTCGTAGGTGCCGTTGGGCCCCCGCTTCACCTCGACCTCACTGCCAATCTCGCCACCGGCCTTGACCGGCGCGGCGCCCGCCTGGACCTCGCCGTTGGCGCTCAGCTTGAGCTTCACGCTGTCGCCCTCGGAGTTGAGGGCCACGTCCAGGGCCTCGCCGAGCCGGCCCTGCTTCGCCAAGTCCTGGGCCTGCTTCTGCTTCGACTGGGCGCCACCGAGGGTGGACGGGGCTCCGCTGCCCTGCACGGTGCCGCTGGCCGTGGCGGTGTTCCTGGCGCCCGGGTTGAGCTCGACCGGCGACTTCTTCGGTGCGCCCGCGTCGGCGTCCCGGGGCTCCGCGGGCCGGGTGGCGTGCGGTATCGCTTCGGGGTTGGCTTCCTGGGAAGGGGACGCGAATGGTTGACCGAGGGGCACTGGAGGGCCGCCCTGCATGCCATTCACGCCCATCGCGGTGAATGGGACCCCAGGCGCTTCGCCGCTCCCGGCCGTTTGGATGGCTTCCTGGGGCGGGGGCGTCAAACCCAGCAACTTCTCCAGTTCCGACTTCCGACTCGTGCCCTCGAAGGCGGAGGCGAGTTCATTCTTCGTGGGCTTGACCTTGTTGATGTCCTCCTGACTGTAGGGGGGCTTCTTGGATTCCTCGATGGCCAACGCATTCGCTTTGCGCATGGCCTCCTCGGCACTCTTTGCGGTGAGGGCTGCCGTTTCCTCCGCCGCCTGGAGCTTCTGGGCAGCCTTCCTGGAGGCCTCAGTTGCTTCCTTGAACTTCGTCTCTGCGGCCGCAAGGTCCTCCTTCGACTTCTTCGCCTCCGCGGGTGGCTGTCCGGACCTCTCCGCTGCCTTGCGCGTGTCGGCGACAGCCTTCTCCGCTGATTTCTGCTGTCTCCGCGCGGAATCCGCGTCGCGCTTGGCCTGCGCCAAGTTGTCCCGAGCCGCCTCCGCCGCCTTGCGCTTGGCCTCGGCCGCGAGCCGCGCCGCTTCCGCCTTCTGCCGGGCCTCCTCTGCGCGGCGCTGCGCTTCGGCAGGGTCTACTTTTCCGCCAGAACCGACCGCTGTCACTGAACCCATGGAGTATCTCCTCTCGACGGGGAATGCCTTGTGTCAGGCAAGGCGGATGCGATGCCTGTGATTGGAGACGCGGACACGAAACGGGCCCGAGGCGTGGTACGTCCTGCTCGGGTCGATGCGTGTCTGCCCCTGCAGTCGAGGAGAAAGAGGGAGGAAGGCAACCGGCGTCCCAAAAAAACTTGGGAGGGGCGCTGAGGGACCTAGGGGCTGTCCCTGATCTCCGGCCCGAAAATCAACTTGGTGGCTCAAACACCGGCGTTGGACCCGGCCTTGAGGGGCACCAGGAGGTTGCCAGCCAGCGTCAGGCATGATCAACGCTGGCTGTGCGCCGACATGAACTGAGCGATGCCGAGTGGAGCCGCATCAAGCCCTTGCTGGGCTCGCGGAGCGGCCCACCCTCGAAGCGAGGGGACCGCGACTTCATCAACGCCGTCATCTGGCGCGTGAAGACTGGGGTTCTATGGCGGGACCTTCCGGAGCGATTCGGCCACTGGAAGATCGTCTACAACCGCTTCCACCGCGGGGCGCAAGTCGGGCGCTGGGAAGCCATCTTCAAGGCCCTGCGACTTCCGGTGGATGAGCTCGGCTCGCTGGCAGACGCTTCCGTCGTCCGGGCGCATCAGGACGCCTCGGGCGGAAAAGGGGGTCCGAAGAAATGCTCTGGGGCGTTCTCGAGGAGGTTTTTCAACGAAGGTTCACGCCGTCACAACGGCGGGCGGTAAGCCGCTCCACCTCGAAATAACGCCCGGCCAGCAACATGAGTCCACGATGGCCGAGGAGTTGTTGGTGCACGCCGAGGCAAGGCCTTCATCGCGGACACCGGTTACGACGCAGAGCGCATTCGCGCCAACGCCCTGAAGGGGGAATGACGCCTGTCATTCATCCCCATCCCAGCAGGAAGCAACCGCCTGCGCTGGACCGCACCCTCTATCGGTTGCGCTACCGGGTGGAGTGCTTCTTCCACGACCTCAAGCGCTTTCGGGCTGCGGCCACCCGCTACGACAAGACGGCGAAGAGCTACCTCGCCGTCCTGCACGTTGCTTCCATGCTTCTTTGGCTGCGGTAATCAGGGACAGCCCCTAGCGTCCTTGGCGACCGTGGCCGCGGCGGCCTTCTCCTGTCGCGCGGTAGTCGCGGCGCGCCGGACCGGCGGCAAGGCTTTCCGGGCATCCGCCGCCGCATTGATCTTGGCGTCGGCGGCGACCTTCGCCGCCGCCGCCTTCTGCTGCTCCGCCAGCTCTTTTTTCTGCTGCTCGGCAATGTCTACCTTTGCTCCCGGACCACTCGCGGGTGCGACGGCGCCCATGGGACACTCCCCTCTTGATGAAGGATTCACAGCCCATCATCGGGATAGACAGACACCACCCGGATGAAAGGAAGACACCGACACGCAGGACTTACGAAACGCCGAGCGCTCTTCCTAGAAGTCAAGAATCCAGTGATGCGCTCATGGGGAATGAGGGAATGGCCCCGCCTGCATCTCAAGATTTCTTCCGTGCGCGAGTCAACGCACGACTGCCCATGCACTCGTGAAGAGCGCGGGAATGGTCTAAGCTGCATCCCAGGACTTCAAAGGGGGAATGCCCACGCGCTTGACTCAACTCTCCGACGGCTCTGTCTGGCAAACCGGAACGCATCGCGGAGTGAGCACATGCATTCATGTCCAGAGGAAGTGACGCTGACGGACTTTCTCGCGGGGCTGCTCTCAGAAGAGCACCGGACCTCTGTCCTGGCGCACCTGGAAGGCTGTACGGACTGCCGTTGGGTCCTGGCGGCAGGGAATGACACCCAGGTCCTGGCCGGTGCTCCGAAGGCCTCCGCACAGGCGCCGTCCCAGCTACTGCTGCCGGGCGACAAGCTCTCCCGGTACGTGGTGCGAGAGCGCATCGGCTCTGGCGCGATGGGCGTCGTGTACGCGGCGGACGACCCCGAACTGGGACGCCGGGTGGCCATCAAGATGCTGCGTCCCGAGGGACGCCAACGCGAGGAGTTGCGGCAGCGGCTGCTGCGCGAGGCCCAGGCGCTCGCCCGGCTCCGCCATCCCAATGTCGTCACCCTCTACGACGTGGGCACCCATGCAGACGGCGTCTTCCTCGCCATGGAGCTGGTGGAGGGCACCACTCTGGCGGAGTGGATGCGGCAGCCGCGTCCCTGGAAGGAGGTGCTCCGCGTCTTCCGCGAAGCAGGCAAGGGCCTCGCCGCCGCGCACGCCGCGGGCCTGGTGCACCGCGACTTCAAGCCCGCCAACACCCTCCTGAGCAAGGAGGGCCGCGTCTTCGTGACGGACTTCGGCATCGCCGGCCCGCTCCAGCAGGACGAGGGCGCTCCGCTCCAGGAGCCCGACACGGCCCCGGTCGCCTCCATGAGGCACCTCACCCGCACGGGCCAGCTCCTGGGCACGCCCGCCTACATGGCTCCGGAGATCCTGGAGGGCCAGCACGCGGACGCCCACTCCGACGAGTTCAGCTTCTGCGTGGCCCTCCACGAGGCCCTCTTTGGCGTGCGCCCCTTCCAGGGTGCGACACTCCAGGAGCTGGCCCAGGCCGCGCGGCAAGGCACCCTCAGCCCCCCGAAGCGGGAGGTGAAGGTTCCAGCCCGCGTCCGGCGCGCGGTCCTCCGGGGGCTCAGCGCCAACCCCGAGGAGCGCTTCCCCTCCATGGAGTCCCTCCTGGCGGCCCTCACGCCACGGCCCATCCGGTGGCTTGCGCGGATGACGGCCGTGGCGGCCGTGGCGGGCGTCCTGGGCACCCTCGCGGCCTACGGGGTGACGCATCGCGAGGGGAGCCACTGCGAGCAGGAAGTGGAGAAGCTCACGGTGGCCTGGAGCCCCGCGCGACGCGAACGGATCCGCACGGCCTTCCTGTCCACGGGCGCGTCCTACGCCGCGCCAGCATGGGAGCAGCTCGCGTCGGCGATGGACGCCTACGCCGCCCAGTGGCGGACGCTTCGCACCGAGGCCTGCATGGCCACGGACAGCGACACGGCGGACGTCGCCTGGCAGACGGCCGCGTGCCTGGACGCGCGGCTCTGGCAGTTCGCCGCCGTGACCGAGGTGCTGGAGAAGGCGGACGTGCTGACGGTGCAGAACGCGCACCCGCTGACAACCTCCCTCGAGGGGCTCGCCGGCTGCCGGGACGCGCCCGGCCTCTCCGCCCGGCCGCAGCCGCCCGAGAACCTCCGGGCCCCGGTGGAGGCGGCACGGCACAAGCTGGCGCAGGCCCGCGCCCACCTCGTGTCACACCGGTTCACCGAGGGCCTCGCGGTGACGACAGCCCTCCTCGAGGAGCTGAAGGTGCTCGACTACAAGCCGCTGCGGGCGGAGGTGCTCCTGGCCCACGGCGTGTTCCTCGGGGGCCTCAACAAACCGAAGGAAGCGGAGGCGGTCCTCTACCAGGCGATGTGGGAGGGAGAGGCCGCGCGTGACGACGAGACGGTGGCACGGGCCTGGCTGGAGCTCATCTGGGTGGTGGGGGAGGAGCAGTCCCACGCCGACGAAGCGGAGAAGCTCATCCTGCACGCCCGGGCCGCCGTCGAGCGGCTGGGACGGGAGCGCTTCCCCGACATCACGACGGACCTGCACGCGCGCCTGTCGTCGCTGCGAGAGGCGCACGGCCAGCTCGCCGAGGCGGAGCAGGAGGCACTCCAGGGCCTGGAGTTCTCCCGCAGGAGGAATGGCCCGGACAGCCTGCGCACGCCCAACCTCCTCCACCAGCTGGGACGCATCCGCTACGGCCAGGGCCGCTACGAGGAAGCGCTGAAGCTCCACCGCGAGGCCCTGGCGCTGCGCGAGCGATTGCTGGGCCCCGACAACCCGGCCCTCGCGACCTCCTACAACCGGGTCGCCACGGCCTCGCTGGAGGTGGGCCGGCACGCCGAGGCCATCAGCGCCTGGCGCAGGGCCCTGGCCCTCCAGGAGGCGTCCTCCAGCCCGGAGACGACTCCGATGGGGACGGTGCTGCTGAACCTGGCCGGGGTCTCGCGCCTCGAAGGCCGGCTGGAGGAGGCGCGCTCACAGGTCGAGCGGGCACGCGCCATCTTCGAGCGGGCCCGGGGCCCCAATCACATCACCGTCATCTTCGCGCTCACGGAGCAGGCGGTCCTCGCCCGCGAGGCGGGCCAGGACGCCGAGGCGCTGGCCTTCGCCACGGAGGCCCTGGAGCGCGTCCAGCGGTCCCTGGGCCCGGACTCGCCGCGCGCCGCCCTGCCGCTGACCGTCCGGGGGCAGGTGCACCTGAAGGCGGGCCGCCATCCCGAGGCGCGGCGCGACCTGGTGGACGCGCTGAAGCGGCTGGAGGGGGACTCCGGACTGGCGGCGGGGAAGACGGTGTCCGTGCTGCAGTTGCTGGCCGAGCTGGCCCTGGCGACACGGGCCCCGAAGGAGGCGCTCGCGTACTGCGACCGGGCGAGGACCCTCACCGAGAAGACCGATGGCGCGGAGTCCCAGGACGGTGCCAACGCGCTGACCTGCGCCGGCAAGGCGCATCTGGCACTGGGCGCGGCGGCGCAGGCCACACCGCTGCTCGAGCGCGCCCGTCGCATCCAGACCCGCTGGGGCAAGCCCGGTGACGCGGAGGCGGCCGGGAGGACCTCCTTCCTGTTGGCCCGGGCGCTCATGGAAACGCACCCCGCCCCGGACCGGACGCGAGCGTTCGAACTGGCCGAAGAGGCCCGGACGCGGCTGGAGTCCGTGGGAGTCCGAGGCCAGCCGGAGCTCCAGCGAGTGCTGGCCTGGCAACAGCGGGAGGCGAAGCGATGAGCGAGCAACAGAAGACAGGCTCCCTGGCGGCGCTGCTGCGGGAGCACCTGCCCTGGGAGCAGCGCGCGGAGCTGGACGCAGTGGAGGGGTTGGAGGCACTGCTGAACCAATTCGTCGAGGCGGCCCGGGACGGGTGGGCCTGGGCCACGACGCCGCTCCCGGCGGAGTCCTTCGCGCGGCACCTGGCCCGGCACCTGCCCGCGGGAAGGACATTGGAGGTGATGCGCGTCCTCCATGGCGCCGACCTGTACCTCGCGTGCGCCTGCGCCACCGGGGAGCCCTCGGCCCTCCGGGCCTTCGAGCAGAACATCCTCCGGTACATCCCCGCCCGGCTCGGGAGGGTGTCGCCGAGCATGGTGGACGAAGTGCTGCAGGTGCTGCGCGAGCGGCTGCTGGTGGGCAGCGGCGACACGCCCCCGAGGATCGCGAGCTATGGGGGACGAGGGCCCCTGCTGACCTGGGTGGGCATCGTCGCCGCGCGCATCGCCGGGGAGCTCGTGGGCCGGGACGCGCGCCATGAGCTCGTCGCGGAGCCTCCCGAGGAGCTCGCGCGGCTCCTGGCCCCGGGCGACCCCGAGTACGCGCTGCTGCGCGAAGACGCGCGCAGGCTCCTCGTCGAGTCGCTCAAGAAGGCGGTGGCGGTGCTCCCCGAGCAGGAGCGGACCCTGCTGCGGCTGCACCACTTCCATGGGTTCACGATGGACCGGCTGACGCTCATGTATGGCGGCTCGCGCTCCGGCATCGCGCGCAGGATCGCGGAGGCCCGCGAGCAGTTGCTCGAGCGCGTTCGCATGGAGCTCGCGCCCCGGCTGAAGCAGGACCGGCTCGCCCTGGAGAGCCTGTTGGGACTGGTCAGCAGCCGACTGGATCTCAGCCTCCAGGGCTTGCTGGACTGATGCCCTGCCTGGGGCCCGGCGCCCCAGGGATTTCTTGGGATGCCCTTGGGCCCACTCCCTCTTCCCAATTGATTGCAGGGGCGGCCATTCATTGACCCGCCAGCCCCAATCAAGAGGAGCGGACCCATGGCTGGAGTGAAGGCAGTCGGTGGTTCGAATGCATCAAAAGTCGATCCCGCCGAGGCACAGCGCCTCGCGGAGGCGGCCCGACAGAAGGCGGAGGCGGCGCGGCTCGCCGCCGAAGCCAAACGCAAGGCGGCGACGGAGGCCCGGGACACGCTGGCGCAGGCCCGGCTCGAAGCGGAGGCGGCGCGACGGCAGAAGGCCACCGCGGAAAAGGCCACCGCCGACGCACGCAAAGCCGCGCAGAAGCCGGGGCAGACGCCCGAGGAGGCGAAGAAGTCGAAGGAAGCCCTCGCCGCCGCGGAGAAGAAGCTCAAGGAGGCCACCGAGGCGTCCAGGACCGCGGCCCAGAACCTCCAGAAGGCGGAGGAGCAGGCGGCCCTGGCCGCCAGGAGCGCGGAGCAGGCCATGCACAAGGCGAACGCGCTGGCCCTCGCGGAGTGCAAGCCCGCCCCGTACAGCCAGAAGGACATCGACAAGGTGAAGCCGACGAAGAGCGAGCTCGACTCGGCCTTCGAGGGCACGAGTCGAAAGGCGGAGCTGGAGAAGGTGTTGGGCTTGACGCCCCCGCCGCCGCAGGAAGTCATCCAGACGTCCGGGGCGGGCGGGGCTCCTGGAGTTCCGCTCGACGCGGTGGACACCTTCAAGGGACCCTTCGGGCAGACGTACACGGGCCCGTCCGCCGACACCTGGTTCCAGCAGCGGCAGGGAGCCCCCCTGGGCGACGCGGCGCAGTCCCAGCCGGCCAGTGGCACCGCCGTCCCCTCCACGCCAGATGGCAGCGACGACTCACCAGCGGGAGTCGCGCAATCGCAGGAATGAGCAGCACCCGGCGACAGGGCAACCCTTCATCTCCGCGAGCACCGGGAACATGGACCCGTGCAATGAAAGACAATTCGATGCGTCCTTCCACCCACGGCAAGGCAAGAGCCGTGTTTTCGAGCATCCCGTGGCGACGCGGCAGCTGTGTCTGGGGATTGCTCCTCTGGCTCTCCCTCATCCCAGGGGTTGCCCGAGGCGACGTCTCCCCCGACGTACGCATCTGCGCGAAGTCCACCTACCTGTTGTTCGAGGACCTCGATTACGAGCGTGCCCTGGAACAGATGGCCCGCTGCAAGGAGGTATCGCGCGGGCCCGAGGATGAGGTGGTGCTGTCGCTCTACCAGGGCGTCATCCTGGTGGAGCTGAGCGGAAGGTTGAGCGACGCCGAAGCCGCCTTCAAGGCCGCCCTCAGCTTGAACCCCGATGCGAAGTTGCCGCTGACTGTCTCGCCCAAGGTGAAGCGGCACTTCGAAGCGGTGCGCAAGCGAGTCCTGAAGGAGTTGGCCGCGCGAGGGGCGGCCAGTGAGCCCCTGAACCAGGAGCCCCCCTCGGAAGCGCAGGAGGTTCAGGCGCCGCGAGAGCCGCTCCCCGTCGTCACCACGGGAGTCCCGGAGTCTTCATCCTCTCCCCTGCGGGATTTGTCCGGCTCGCACTCACTCCTGCGAGACCGGGCGCTCATTCCCGCCGTGGCGGGAGGGGCCTTCGTCGTCGCGGCGGGCGTCTTCTGGGGAGTGGCGGAGGGGCGGAAGTCGAAGCTGGATGGCGTGGCAAAGGACATCCACTCAGAGGCCGATGCCAGGAACGCGGCCCACGGCGCGCGAAGGCTGCAGACGGCCTCCGTGGGGCTGCTGGTCACGGGGCTGGTGGGGCTGGGCGCCTCCACGGGGATGTACCTGCTGGGGTCGCCGAAGAAGCCGGTGCCCGTGCAGTTCGGGCTGGATGGGACGTCCGTGTTCGTGTCTGGGAGGTTGCCATGAAGCCCCTGCTCCGCTCGACAGCCCTTGGCTTGCTGCTGCTCGGCGTCCAGGCCACTGCGTGTCTCGACGTCGACGACCTGGTGGACCAGTTCTGCCTCGACAATCCTCGCATCTGCAAGGATGGCGGGTCGGATGCGGGGCCTGACGGCAATGACATCCTGGATGCAGGTGGACCGGACGGCGGGGACGCGGGGCAGGACGGAGGACCTGACGGGGGCCTTCCCGATGACGAGCGCGAACCGCCGGGGTGGAAGTCCGTGGTCTCCATGAGAATGCGGCGCACAGGCCATACGGCCACCGCGCTGGGAGACGGCCGGGTGCTTGTTGTTGGCGGAAGCAGCACGGGCGACCTCTCGGCGGTCAACCCGACGAACACGACGGAGATCTACACCGTCGCCTCCAACAGCTGGAGTGCCGGCGGGAACCTGGGGACGGCTCGCATGGACCACACCGCCACCCGGCTGCGGAATGGCAACGTATTGGTGGTCGGTGGCAGGGGACCCACGGGTGGCGCGCTGGGCAGTGCTGAAATCTATGACGTGGGTGCGAATGAATGGACCGCGGTCAGTCCCATGCCCGGCGGAACACGTGCCTCCCATGCCGCCGTCTTGCTGCCCTCGGGGAAGGTGCTGGTGGCGGGTGGCGGCAGCTCGGATGCCGATGGGCTGAACACCTCCGAACTCTATGCTCCGGACAACGACTCCTGGACGAAGACAGGGGACCTGAACGTCAGACGCAACATGCTGACGCTCACCCTGCTGGACGGTGGCGTGGCATTGGCCATTGGTGGCTACCATCGCAACGGAGCGGAGGCGACCGCCGAGGTCTACGACTCGAACCCACCGGATGGAGGATGGCGACTCCTTTCGCAGCGGATGGGCCATGGGCGCAACGGGCACGCCGCCACGCTGCTGCCCTCTGGACAGGTCCTGGTCACCGGCTCCCTCGAGGGTTCACCTGGAACGGTCCTCCCGTCAGTGGAACTCTTCGAGCCAGGCAGCGCTTCGTGGACGCCCCAGGCAGACATGAGGGAAGCCCGCTTCCTCCACACGGCCACCGCCCTGCCTTCGGGCGAGGTGCTGGTGACGGGCGGGTATTCCACCTCCTACGCGAAGCCGCGTGCCTCCGCGGAGATACTCCGGCGGGATGGCGGCTGGGAACCCATCGCCCCCATGTCATCGGCGCGCACCTCTCACACCGCCACGTGGCTGGAATCTGGGAGTGTGCTCATCATCGGCGGCACCGACGGCGACGTGGCGCTGAACACCGCCGAGCGGTACGTCCCCTGAGCGTCGTCCGAGCCCCGCGAGGCGTTCCTCCAGGTCAGGGGAACGTCACGTTGGTGAGCGTGAGGGTCCGAGGCCCGTCTTCTTCCCACAGCTTGAGCGAGAAGGGCCCTTGAACAAGAGCCGCTGAAGCCTCGGCCTCAACCACGACGCGGCCGATCTCTCCTGTCGAAATGGGGTGCTCCTGCCACAGGCGAAGCACCTTCAACTCCACGCCGGCCTTGGTTCGAAGCATTGCCCCTTTTCCAATCCAGGTCTGGGCCCCCGAGTTCACCGCCAGATGGATTTCCACGGCCACCCTGGTCGAGGATCGGTAGCTTCGGACGATGGCTGCCCGAAGCACATTCCCAGCCGATTGGGCTACGTCCTTGGTCACGACCCATCCGGCCACACCGTGCTCATCCAATGCCTTGGTGGAGATGAGGCCTGCAAGACCGGCCGGAGCCTCATGCTCCGCCATCAGGTGGGCGCGCTCTTGCTGGCACCGCACCAGCGCGTCACGAACCTCCCTGGCTTCCTGCTGGTACGTCTCAACCGTCCGCCGCCCACGATAGACCTCGACAAGCGGCTCCGCGTTCGCGGGATGCGCCCGCAGAAGGAAGGTGGCACTCCTCGGTGCGGCTCCATCCTGGAAACGCACGACCAGTCGAAACTGCTCGCCAGCCGTCACGCGCGGAGAGGGCACCAACCGGAGGGTGGTCTGCCCCACATCCACGAGGGAGAAGCGGTCCCGTCCTTCGAGCTCGATGCCATCGCGCAGCAGGTCAGAGTCAAAGAACAGGCCTGTCGAGACGTTCGCACTGATGACGATCTCGGACGCGGGTCGAGCGTCGTCAGGGGCCAACTCGATGCGCCGCGCGCCCGGCAGGGTGGCCAGAACCGTGGATTGAGCGTCTGCCACTCCGCCCACGAACAAGAGGCCCAGGAGAACGATGAAGGAAGATGAAGGCACTCGGCGGCGGCTCCCAGAGGGTTCTGCTACTCGAACTCGCCCACTGCCTTCACGCGAGCTGTCGTGTAGATGCGGGCACTGGAGACCGAGTCGTCTCCGGGTTCTCGAGCCATTCCTCGCTCGCCCTCCTCCGCGTAGACCTCGATGCACACGGGGAAGCTGTCGCCCTTCCGCGTCGTCGCCCAGGTCAGACGCCCATAGACGCGGTCCCTCACGATGAGCCGGCCTGACAGCACTGTCATGCGCGGCATGTCCCCCCAATCGCTGATCAGGATCAACTGAGTGGGTCCCTCCCGCACCGGAATCACCTTGGGCACGTCGACGACGAAGAGCGCGTCTTCCTTTGTCCCGATATTGATACCCAACTTCTCCATGACCTTGGCGGCTCCCACCGGGCACGGCTCGGGAGGAGGCGCAGGGCGCACCTGGGTGCCAGGGCATGCGAGTGCCGTGCAGGCCGCCGCCGCGCTCACCGCACGGGCCATGATCCCCAGGCCCTTCTTCGCGGGCTTAGAGGGGAGCTGAAGGGGCAGGGTGTCTTTCGGCTGCGTAGTCACGGTGGCTGAAACCTCCTGGAGCGTCGCGGGGAGTGCGACGGCCGCGGCGGTGGCCTCCGGCCCGATGGGAGCCGCGGCGCGGTCAGCTTGAGGCGACTTGCCAGAGGGCGCTACTTCCTGACGGGGAGGCGTCACCGGAGCCATTCGTGACGGCCAGAGCATCAGCGAGGCCCCCGCCGCGAGCAGCCCCAGGACCCGCGCGACCCTCGTCCAGGCCCGCGAGTGTCCTCGCGGCTTCGGCGCGGCCTTCACGGGGGTCCCGCTCGCCGTCGTCGCCGCGTCGGCGGACGGAGGGAGTCCTGGCGGCGGTGGGCGTCTTCCACGACGAGGACGGTACATCGGTGCAAGCCTCCACCGCTCCTCGCTGTCCCTCCCCCCTTCCGTCGTCGCGGTGTCCTCACCGAAGGCGTCGCAGAGCGGCACGTCCCACGCCGCGTCCGCGTGCACCAGCACTCGCTCAAGCTCCGTCACAGCGGCCAGGGCACTCAACGTGCGCGTCTCTGGCGTCTTCTCCAGGAGGCGCAAGCACACGTCGCCCAGCGCTCGAGGCACCCGTGCATTCTCCTCGTGCGGCGGCACCGGTTCACGGGTCATGACGGCCTCGATGAAGCTGGCGTCGTCGACTCCATCGAAAGGCTTTCGCGCCGTCAGCAACGCGTAGAGGACAAGACCCAGGGCCCACAAATCATCCGAAGGACCAGCGCTGTACTGGGCTCCGGCCAGGCGTGCGTGCTGCCGGAAATACCGCCACGCCTCCGGGGAGCGATACTCCGGCGTCGCCGGCGGCAGGATGTCCACCGTCAGCCTCCGCGCGCCCTCGTAGTCGCCAATGCCGAAGTCCAACAGCTTGGCCAGGCCGTCCGAAGCCCGAACCATGACGTTGGCCTCCTTCACGTCCCGGTGCAGCACGCCCGCCACGTGAGAAGCCGCCAGTGCCCGCGCTACATCGAGTACTACGCGAGCCACCTGCCGCGCCGTGGGGTTCTCCTCGTCCGCCCACACGTCCAGCCGGCGCCCATCCACATACTCCATGACGATGATGACGAACTGCGGCGCCCCTGGTGGCCACAGGCCGTGGCCCTGGATGCCCACCACGTTGGGGTGGCGCAGCTTCAAGAGGATGGAGATTTCGCGCTCCGCCCGCTCGCCCACGCGCGGCAGGTGCAGCAGCTTCATGGCGAAGGGCTGCCCCGCGTTGCGAGCGAGGTACACCGTGCCGCAGCCCCCCTGCCCCAGTTGGCGCTCCACCGTGTAGCCCAAGACCTTGGCCCCGGGCGGCAGGATGGAGGGAGGCGGCTTCATATCGTCCTTCCTTGGGAACTCAGGGCCACTCGCATGCGACGTCCTCGAAGCGGGGCTGGGGACGCTACCAGAAACACGAGAAGCCCGGGCATTCCTCTGGATGCCCCTCCTCTCACAGGAGTTCTTTCAGGTTCACTCTTCTGTTTCTTTCAAGTCCACGCACCCACTACCTGCCTGCCCCACCCCCTGGCCTCCCTGACCGGATGGAGCATCCTCCGGCCGACGTCGTCTGCTACACCTCGTGCGGCGCCTGGGGAGCCTCAGGCGCGCATTCACCTCCACCTGCTTCCGAGCCGATCCCATGAATGAAGAACTGGCCATCACGATCGGTAGAGTCGCCCGCGCCGCCCGCGAGGAGCAGGGCCTGACCCAAACCGAGGTGGGCCCTCGCGTGGGCCTCCTCTCCACCGTCTACAGCCGCCTGGAGCGCGGGAAGATGCTCCCCAGCGTTCCGACGCTCTACCGTCTCTGCACGGAACTGAAGGTGTCTCCGGAGGACATGCTCGGCCTCACCGCCCTGGTGCGAGGCCGCAAGGGCCAGCGTCCGCGAGCGCGCGAGGACGAAGTGCCCGCCCTGCGCCGCCTGCTCTACCTTGCGCGCAAGCTGGACGCGGAGAAGCTCGAAGCACTCCTCCACGTCGCTACCGTCCTGACCCGCTAGAGGCCTCTACTTCCGCCGCGTCATCACGTCGGGTTCGTCCGCCTCCCGCCCTTCCGGTCCCGGTCACCAGCGCACCGCGACTCACCGCGCATTCTCGACGGCTGGAGGCGGAAAACGGACCGTTCATGGGACCCGGACTCCCGCGGGAGAGGCCTCCGTGCAACCTCCGGGTTCCAGGAGGCGGAATGAAGATGCTGAAGGGAATGCTCAAAGGCGGGGTCCTCGGAATCCCCTATGCGGTCGCCGCGACGACCCTCGCCTTGATGATGTTCTTTGGCTTTCAGGGATGGATGCCTTTCTTCGAGCTGGCCCTGTTCGTCGCGGCGCACTCGGCGCCCGCGGGAGCCGCGGTGGGAGCGGCCATCGTCCTCACCGGGGCATATCAGCGGGGATGCACCTGGCGAGCTCAACTGGTGATGGTTGTCATCTACGTGTTGGTGGGCTTCGTGGGCCTCAGGACCACGGACATCTGGACCTTGGAATGGATCGTGCGAGTGGCGCCGGCCTTTCTCCCGCCAGGCTTCCTCGCCACCTGGGCAGCGGCGCGCTGGATCAAGCAGTAACCGGCGTCGGGGCGTACTCCGACCCCATGGCTCTCGCCCGCGTCCGTTGGATGCATTCCTCCATCAGCCGCCCCAGCTCCGCCTGGGGCAACACTCCGTTGCGCGCCAGGAAGGACTCATCGACTCCCGGGATGCTGGGGAGCGAGGGCGTCCTTTGCGTCTCCAGCGCTTCCAATGCCTGACGCAGTGCCTGCTTCGCCTTGCCGCCGCCCCGCTCCAGGGCGAACGCAATGACATCCCAGGCCAGCTCCGCGTGCCGTCCCTCATCCTCCGCGATGACCGCCAGGGTCTCCCGCACGACCGGGTCGCTGGCCCGCCTTGACACTTCAGCGGCGACGCTGGCTGCGAGTCCTTCACCCAGGCACCCATCCAGCAACGACCCGCGCACCAGCCGCGACCACTCATCGCCTTCGCCTGGACTGGGACGCTGGGGGCGTTCCTGGCCCAGTTCCGGAATCATCCCCGCGCTCCACGGCAGCCCCGAGTAGGCCCGGGCGAGCGCGAAACACCGCCTGGCATGACGGACCTCGTCCAGGGCCGCCAGGTGACACGCCTCCAGCAGCTCCGAAGGTGCGCCCAGGGCGGAGAGCTTGAGCGACAGCTTCGCGAAGGCAGGAACCGACGCGTGCTCCATGCCCGCGGAGTGCAGCCACGCCTCCCCCAGCACGGTCCGCTGCCAGGGCGTGAGCCCTTCGAGTTCTGGAGCGGCGTCGTCCGCCCAGCCGTCTCCCAGGGCGCGGCGGGCCACGCGAGCGCGCCCCTTGAGACGCAGCACGCGTCCCTTCGAGAAGTTCATGTGACTGATTGCACTGTAGGCCCAGTACACGAGCCCCATCGTCGTGGCACCCAGGATCGTCAGGACGCCCCCACGGGTCCCGGCGCCCTTCATCATGACGACGATTCCCGAAACGAAGAGCATGGGTCCCAGAAGGACGATGAAACACACGAACACCGCGATGAGCTCGACCATGCCCTCCCTGGAGCAACGCATGTGCCAGCGCGTGCAACCGCCCCCCAGGGGAAGGACGAGCGCCCCGGTGTGCAGGAGGGCGCCCACCTGTGCATCGCGATGCACGCGGGGCTTCCGCCGCGGCGGTGGCCTTGCGCGGACTGGAGCGGCTCTTGACCGCCATGCTCGATGTCAGACAGCGGCTGATTCGGACCAGGCGTCGGCGAGCATGGTGAAGAGGTGACGCTCGAGGATGACGTCCTGATGGACGTGGTGGGCTTCCACAACGACCGCGTGATGCCCTTCTCTCCCCGTGCGGATGGGACTGAGCCGGCAGGACGTGAAACAGGCGGCCCAGGCGGACCCCTCGCTGGACCGCAGGCTGCATGACCGGGCCCGGCGTCAGGCCACCGTCGAGCACGTGATGAAGCGGGCGTTGCCCGGACTCGACCTTCGCCATTCTGACGGGGCGCAAGGCAGCGAGGCGCGGGGATGAGCGGACAGGGCCAAAGAAAAGTCCGCCAAGACTTTTTTCTCCTGCTCACGCAGAAACACCACCGATGGCCCGTTGCCGGAATCACCTGCCGACAAGCGCGTTTGTTTTCACGGCCCCGAGGGAAAATTGGAATCGAAGCGCGCCCGGAAATGTCAGACCGGCGCGGTATCTATCTCCCTGCGCGGCGCCATTCTGGGCGCCGCCGAAAGGGCTCCCTCCACAATGAATATGTCATTGGTTTCCCTCGGGCTTCTGGTCGGCATGACCGGCGTTGGATGCGCGGGTCTCGACGAGGCCGAGGCGGTGGACTCCGCCGTGTCCGCGGACACGACCTCCCAGCTCACCCAGGGACTGATCACCCAGGTCACCGGGACCAGCCCGGTCACCTTCGTCGCCACGTCGGGCAACGAGACGAAGCCGTACGACCAGTCCGCCACGTCGGTGGTGGCATACACGCGGGACTCCACCACCGGGGCGTTCACGGCCTACCCGGGCACGGGCTCCGCGGACGGCACCCTCTCCGTGCCGAACGTCCCTTCCGGCCGCATCTACCTGAAGCTGGGCTCGCGCTACCTGGTGAGCACCGGCCGCACGTTCGACCTGGGCTCCACGGAGTGGGGCCGTGATGGCACCTTCGTCTCGCTGCCCACTCCCGTGACGGTGTCCGCCACCGGCCTGTCTCCCTGGCAGCCGGGGGACTACCTGGAGGTGTATTCGTTGAACGCGGGCGCGTTCGGCTACGTCAACGGCGGCGTCACGGGGTTCCCCCTGGCGGGCGCCACGTCGCTCTCCGGGCTGAGCTTCGATTACTCCGACATGCTCAACCCGGTGCTGCTCGACAGCGGCCTCGGGGATGTGTTTTCGCTGGTACAGATGCGGTGGCAGACGAGCGCGAATGGAGTGCCCTACCGCGCGATGCACAAGGTGCTCGACGCGAGCATCACGCAGGTGGAGGGCCAGCCCGCCTCCGTCAGCGGAACCTTCACCCAGCCCACCGCGACAGGCACCTTCGCGGTGGACTGGAGACGCTCGGCCTTCGAAGCCATGCGCACCCAGGTGAACCCGGGCGCGGTCAGCACGTACAACGAGATCTGGATGTCCGCCCGGCCGGCCGCGCTGGGCACGGCGCTCGCGTCCATCAGCGGGCAGCCACTGCTCGTGAAGCTCAATCCTGATACGCAGCGGACCGACATCGTCACGGGGAGCATGACGTACAACAACGCGCTCCCGGCGACGTGGCAGAAGGTGGCGCTCGCCGCCGCGGGCTTCACGAAGAGCTACGCGCTGGGAACCGCGACGCCCTACACCATGGGCGTGGACATCCGCGTGGATCAGGAGGCAAGCGCATTCACCGCCGCGCCCGTGCAGCCCCTCGTCGGACCGGTGCAGGCGCCCCTGGTGAATACGCGAGGTGCGTTCCAGAACCTCACGGGCGTGGGGACTGACGCCTCGCTGCGCTGGTCGAAGCCGCTGGTAGGCACGGCCACGAACTACGTGGTGAACATCTTCCGGCTGGGCACGAGCAACGGTTCCACCACCGCGACGCGCGTGGCGGCGCTGCACACGGATCTCCAGAGCGTGTACCTGCCCCCGGGCGTGTTGCTGTCGGGCCAGACGTACTTCGCTGAAATCCAGAGCTGGTACCAGCCCGGCTCGGACCTCGCGACGAGCCCGTTCAAGCGCGCCCTGCCCCGAGCCCGCGCCAGCGTGCTGACTGGCACGTTCAGCCCGTAGCCACTGAAGTCCAGGGAAGGAGGGAGCCCGCTCCCTCCTTCCCCACGAGCCAATGAGCCGCGGGCCCCAGTGGCGGAAGTCGAATCAGAACTCGTAGCCACTGAGGGTCACGCTCGCGTTCCAACCCGAGCCGTATGCACCGATCTTCTCTCCCGCTTCGAAGCGGATGGAACGCAAGGGTTGTCGGTTGAGGCTGAATCCGGGGACGTGACTCCGTGGAGCTGGTGCTAGTTTTTCCCGAGACACCCCATGACATTCCGCCCATTGCCCTTCGCCCTCCTCGCGCTGTCTGTCTCACTCAGCGCCTCCGCCCAGACTCCCGCGTCCCCGTTGGGGCCCATCTCTCCCACCACCGGACTGGTGCTTCGGGACGACGTGGTGCGCGCCCTCATCCAGGAGAGTTCGGGCGACCGGATCCATGACGGCGTGCAGCGGCTGTCCCTCATCGCGAGGGACAGCCTCGATGGCTACTCGGAGGCAGCCGCCTGGACGAAGACCGCCGCCGAGGCCGCGGGGCTCCAGGCCGTCCGTTTGGAGGCCATGAAGGACGGCCCCCAGTGGCGGGCCACGCGCGGCGAGCTGTGGGTGGCCGGTCGCCACCGGTACCGCGTGACGTCCTACGCCGACCTGCCCATGGCCCTGGCGACCGGCAGCGGCAGCTTCGAGGGCACGGACCTGGAGCTGGTCGACGTGGGCACGGGCACCCAGGACGCGGAGTACGCGGGCAAGGACCTGAAGGGCAAGGTGGTGCTCACCCGGGGGCACCCCACGTCCGCGCTGCGTAACGCCGTGGTGAAGCTGGGCGCAGTGGGCGTGGTCTCGTCCTACTCGACGCCGCCGTGGAACGCGCCCCACCGCATGGACGGTGACTTCCCGGATCAGGTGGGCTGGGCCGCTGTCCCCCGGAGCCTGATGCCGCAGGGCGCGCGGACGCCCTTCCTGTTCATGGTGTCCGACCGGCAGGGGCGTGAGCTGCGCGCCCAGCTGCGGGAGGGGCCGGTGAAGGTGGACGTGAGCGTCGCCACGCAAGCGCCCATGGGACACCTCAGCATCGTCAGCGGCGTCATTCCCGGGACGCTCGCGGGAGAGGAGGTCGTCCTCACCGCCCACCTGGACCACTACAAGCCCGGGGCCGACGACAACGCCTCCGGCTCCGCCACGGTGCTGGAGCTGGTGCGCACGTACACCACGCTCATCCGCAAGGGCGTGCTGCCCCAGCCGGTGCGAACCCTGCGCGTGCTGTGGCTGCCGGAGTTCGAGGGCACCCGCGACTGGTTCTCACACCACGGCGCGGATCCGGTGCGGCGGGTGGCGCAGTTCAACTTCGACATGCTCGGCGCCAGCATGACCCGCGTCCACTCGCGCTTCCAGGTCTCCTATACGCCGGACTGGAATGGCAGCTTCGTGAACGCGGTGTCTGAGTCCACGGTCGCCTTCATGAACCGCTTCAACGGGGTGGCCTACCCGCCGAGGAAGGACTTCCGCATCGGTTCGGTGACCGGCTCGCAGGACCCGATGGATGCGCACATGGAGCGCTACGGCCGGGGTTCGGATCACCAGCTCTTCAACGACCACGGCATCCCGGGCGTCGCCTACTCCACGTGGCCCGATGACGCCTACCACACCAGCGGCGACCGGCCGGAGAACGTGGACCCTACCCAGCTGCACCGCGCGGCGTTCGCGGGCCTGGCCGGCATCACCGTGGCCGCGTGGGCCGAAGGCATGGGCGCCCTGGAGCTCTCGCGCCTGGTGGCGGTGCACGGCGCGAAGCGCGTGGCGGAGGACGAGTTCCGGGCCCGCCGCGAGCTGGCCTCGACGCCCGCCGCGCAGGTGCCCGGCTTCGCCCGTCTGGCCCGAGCAGGGGTGCGCGCGGGCTACCAGCGCGAACGCGACGCCCTGCGCTCCTGCCTGGCCCTGGGCGCGCCCGCCGAACCGGTGAAGGCGATGGTCCAGGCGCTGGAGACCGCTGAATCCCAGGCCCTGAAGCGCCTGGATGCGGACGGGAAGGCGCGCGGCGTGTCCCTGAAGGAGCCCTCACCTGGCGAAGCCGAGCGCAAGGCACGGGCCTTCGTTCCGCGTCGCGTGAAGGGCCAGGAGCTCGCGTCGTTCGATGACCTGGAGCGCAGCGCGCCCCCCGAATCCAAGGCCCGGGTGGAAACTGTGAAGGCAGCCATGAACACCGCGTCCACGGCCCTGCGCGAACAGGGGGAGAGCGAGCTGCGCTTCTACCAACTGGCGGATGCGCTCGCGAGCTACGCCGACGGCAAGCGCTCCGTGGCGGACATCCGCGACGCGGCCCATGCCGAGTATGGCTATGTCTTTCCCGTGGAGTCCCTGCTGGAGTTGTTCGGGCTGCTGGAGCAGGGCGGCATCATGACGCGCGGACGCTAGAGCTGGGCTGACACCAGCCGGGCGTAGGCGCCATCCCCTTGCACGAGCGTCTCATGGCGCCCCTGCTCGACGATGCGCCCGTCCTCCATCACCAGGATGAGGTCCGCCTTGCGGATGGTGCTCAACCGGTGCGCGATGACGATGCGCGTGCAGTTCAGTGAAGCCAGCGCGTCCTGGACCCGGTGCTCCGTGACGGAGTCCAGGGCGCTGGTCGCTTCATCCAGGAGGAGGATTTTCGGGTCGCGCACCAGGGCGCGGGCCAGGGCCAGCCGCTGCCGCTGGCCTCCGGACAGGGACATTCCCCTGTCCGCCAGCGGCGTGTCGTACTGGAGCGGCATGGCCATGATTTCATCGTGGATCTGCGCCTGCTTCGCCGCGCCGACGATGCGCTCCGGGGGCGCTGAAGGGTCGCCGAGCGCGATGTTCGCGCGCAGCGTCGCTCCGAAGAAGGAGGGCTCCTGCAGGACGATTCCCACCTGCTCCCGCACCGCGCTCAAGGACAGCTGCTCCAGGTCGACTCCGTCGTAGAGCACCCGTCCTCCCGTGGGCAGGTAGAGCCCCAGCAGCAGGTTCGCGAGCGTGCTCTTCCCCGCGCCGGAGCGCCCGACAATCGCCACCAACTGCCCGGGCTCGATGCGCACGGACATGTCCTGGACGATCATCGGCGCCAGGGTGCCGAAGCGGAACGAGACGCGCTCCATTTCAATCCGTCCCTGCAGCTCCGCGCTCGCCTCCGGCCGCGCCGGATCGCGCTCCACCGGGGTGTCCAGCACGTCATCGATCCGCTCGATGTAGCTGCCCACCAGCTGCAGCTGCCCCATCGTGGCCACCAGGTTCGCCAGGGGCGTGAGCAGGGCCACGGCCAGCGCGTTGAGGCTCAACATCGTCCCCAGGCTCATCCGACCCTCCAGGACCTGGAGCGCGCCCATGCAGAGCAGCAGCAGCGGCGCGCTCAACTTCAGCGTGCCGGAGAGCGCGTCCACCCAGGCGGTCAGCCGGCCTCGGGCCAGGGAGACGTTGAGCACGTCCACGAAGAGGCTGGAGTAGTGCTGCACGGCGCGGTGCTCCGCGCCGAAGGCCTTCAGCGTCTGCATCCCCGTCAGCATTTCAATCTGGTAGCTCTGGTTGCGCGCCTCCAGCTCCAGGTTGCGCGCGAGCAGGCTGCGCTGCTGGCGCCGGGACACCTCGAACACCAGCACCTGCAACGCGCCCAGGGCGCCCACCAGCAGGGCCGTTCCGGGGCTCGCCACGGTCAGGATGACGAAGTAGAGCACCACCAGCAGGCCATCCAGCAGCGTGGACACGAGGCTGGAGGAGAGCACCTCGCGCACGGTGGCGGTGACGTTGAGGCGCGCCATCAGGTCGCCCGCGGCGCGCGCCTGGAAGAAGGGATACGCCAGCGACACCAGGTGCTCGAGGAACCCGAGCGTCATGTCCGAATCCACCCGCGTGCGCAGCTCCAGCAACAGGTGGCTGCGCACCAGCGAGGTCAGCAGGTGGAAGCACACCAGCGCGCCCAGCCCCACGCCCAGGACCAGCAGCAGGTGGTAGTCGCCCCGGGGAACGACGCGGTCCACCACCAGGCCGGTCAGCAGGGGGATGGAGAGCGTCAGGACCTGCAACATCAACGACAGGACGAACACCCGCGTGAGCGTCTGGGATTGGCGCGCGAACTTCTCCACGTAGCGCGACCTGCGCTTGGGTTTGCCCGGGGCTCGCACGAAGCCTTCGCCGGGTTCGAAGAGCAGCGCCACGCCGGTGAAGAACTGCCGGAACTGCTCTAGGGTCACGAAGCGCCGGCCCTGCGCCGGGTCGACGATGTGCACCCCGTCGGAGGCCCACCGCTCCAGGACGACATAGTGGGTGAACTTCCAGTGGAGGACCGACGCCTCGGGCAGGAAGGGCACTCCGTCCAGGTCGACGGAGACGCCCCGCCCCCTCAGGCCGAAGGCGCGTCCCGCCGTCAGCAGGTGCGCCGCCGCGAGCCCGTCCTGGGAGGTGCCCATCACGCGCCGCAGCTCGTCCAGTCCCACGCTCCGGCCATGGAAGCCCAGCACCATGGCCAGACAGGCGAGGCCGCACTCCGCCGGCGTCATCTGCCGCACTTCCGGGATGCGCTGCCCGCGCGCCGCCGCCTGGAGCCTCCGCAGCGCGGGGAAGCGCTCCACGAGCCCCCGTCCGGATTCATCCGCCATGGGGCAGCAACTCCTTCAGTCCGGGAACGAGCGTGAGCAGGATGCTCTCCGACTTCACCCGCGCCTCTGCCCGCGCCGGCATGCCGTCGTAGTAGTTGAAGGTCCGTCCCTCGCGGACGAACGTCCGCAGCGGCAACCGCGCGCGCACGAGCACCAGCGCTCCCTCCAAGGGAATGGCGTCCCCCAGCTCCGAGCCCAGGAAGCGCCGCGCCTCCGCGGGCCCGATGATCTGATCACCCACGGACTCGATGACGAGGTCGCGGTACTCGTAGGCGAAGCCCTGCAGCTCCAGGCGCAGGTCCATGCCCGGCACGAGCAGCGGACGGTATTGGCCCGGCAGGAAGCCCAGCACCACCACCGTCGCGTCGTCCCCCAGGAGCGACAGCGCGCGCATGCCAGAGGGGATGTACTGGCCGGGCTGCAACCGCAGATCCCCGACGACGCCCGCGTGGGGTGCTCGCAGCGTGCGCTCCTCCAGCCGGGCCTGGGCCAGTTCGCGCTCGGCCCTGAGGCCCGTGAGCGCCTGGCGTGCCCCTTCATCCGAGGGGTCGCGCAGGTAGCGGACGAGTTGCAGTTCGAACTCGCGGGAGATGCGCGCCAGGGTCCCCTGCTCCTGTTCGGACGCGAAGTGCACCAGCGGCTGGCCCGCGACGACGCGCTGGCCGGGCTGCACGTCCACCGTCAGCACCACGCCGGAGAACGCGACCGTCAGGTCCGTCTTGCCCTCCACGCGGATGAGCGCGGGGCCCGCCGCGTATTCGAAGAGCGTGCCCACGCAGAAGAAGAGCAGCGAACAGGCCAGCGCGCCCACCAGCACCCAGTAGGCCCACCGGGTCCACGCGGGGCTGATCCGCAAGAGGTCGCCCCCGGACTCCGCGTGGGCCCGCTGCCGGTACTCCAGCGCCTCCTTGCGATACGGGCTCGGCCTGGACGTCATGGCGTGACCGCCTGGGAAGCGGCGTCCTTCTGGACGAACACCCGCACCACGACACCCGAGGGCACCGGAGCATGGCCCTCGCGCGGCACGCTCGCGATGGCCAGGAGCATGCGCGAGGCCGCGTCTACTTCCGGTGCCAGGTTCTCCACCCTCCCCTCCAGGACCTGCCCCAGGGACGGCACCTCCACGGACAGCCGCGTGCCCACGGAAAGGCTCGCCGCCTGGTCCTCCGGAATGGCGAAGCGCACCTGCTGTGCTCCGGAGCGGATGAGGTGGAAGACGGCGCGGCCGGGAGCCACCATCGCCCCGGTGTCGAGGTAGCGGTTCGCGACCTGCCCGTCGAAAGGCGCGAGGACGGAGGCATCGGAGATCTTCTGGGCAATCTGCGCCACGCGCGCCTTGCGCTCCGCCACCATCGCCTCCGCGGCGCGCAGGCGGGCCACGGCGGTCTGCTCCTGGAAGCGTGCGGTGGCCAGCTCCTCCTCGGAGAGGGCCCCCAGGGCGCGCTGCTGCGGGTCGGAGCGGCGCTGGAGCCGCTCCTGCATCTCCGTGAGCGCGATGGAGGCGATGTGCTGCTCCGCCTCCCCTGCCTGGAGCGACGCCTGCGCCACCGCCAACTCGCGCTGGAGGGCCCGCGTGTCCAGCTGGGCGAGGACCGCGCCCTGGCGCACGGTGTCTCCGACCTGCGCGTTCACGCGTTCGAGGGAGCCTTCCAGCCTGGCGGCCACGTCCACGCTGCCGCTGGCGACGATGACGCCCAGGAAGCCCTCACGGCGGGACGCAGGCTCCATCACGCGGGGCACGAGTTCCTGTGAGACAGCCGCTCCCGGCCGGGCCACGGCCGAGGCTCCACGGCCGCCGTGCCACCGGATGAGCAGGAGCGCCCCCAGGAAGACCAGGGCGCCCAGGCCCATCATCCATGTCGTGCGTCGTGACATCACACAGAAGTCATGCGGGGGGCGGCTCGCACGGGCTCAAAGGGGCAGGATCGAAGGACGGGGAGGCGAGTCGTAACCAGTGCCGCATTGTACTTCGGCGGGGCGCGACGCCACTTTCCATCTCCAGGGGGCGGGCGGCCAGGAGCCGGGCCAGCGCTCCCCTCCCCAACAGCGCTGCCATTTCTTCTATGTTCAGCGCGCTCCCCCCACCGCGCATCCAGGTCCTCCCCATGCTCCGCCCGAGACTCGTAGCCCTTGCCCTGCTCCCGCTTGTCTCCGCCTGCTCCGACCCAGAGTGCACGGAAACAGCGGACTGTGCGTCCCGGGGCCCCGACATCGTCTGCGTTGAGGAACGCTGCGTTCAGGCGTCCTCGCCAGATGCAGGTGCGGGTGACTCGGGCGTGGACGCAGGCACGTCCGACGACGCGGGCTCCGGCGACGCGGGCTCCGGCGACGCGGGCGCTCCGGATGCCGGGGACTCGGATACGGGCACCCTGGATGGCGGTGAGCCTCCGCCGGAAGCCTCGCTTCGCATCACCGAGATCAACCCAGACGCCCCGCAGGACCTCATCGAACTGGTGGCCGTCACCGGCGGGACGCTGACCGGTATCTCCCTCCAGGAGCTCACCAACTCCGACTTCGCCTTCACCTTTCCCCAGGGCTACACGGTGGAGACGGGCGCAGTGCTGGTGCTTCACCTCGGCGGCGCCTGCACCGACGCTCCCAGCAACGCGGCATCCTGTGGACAGACCGCGCCCTTCAGCGCCAGTGCCTGGGACTTCAGCATGCCTGGCACGCTGAGCTACTCCGGCAAGGCTTTCGAGCTGCTGTCGTCGAAGGGCGTGCCTGTCGATGGCGTTCCCTTCGTTCGAGCCTCTGGAGAGATGCCCTTGACCATCGTCGCCGCCGTCCATCGCCTTCAAGCGGACCGCGTCTGGGATGCCACCCCCTGCATCCACGACATGACCACCGGCTTCGCGAAAGACCGCTACTGCCGCAACATCGCCGCGGACTGGTCCAGCCTCAACGAGAGCTCCAGCATCATGCGCATCAGTGGCACCGCGCCGTTGACGACTCCGGGGCTCAAGACGCAATGGAGTGGCCCCCTGCCTTCGCGCTGGGGCTCCTACTGAGGCCATTGCGTGTGGGGGCTCAGGCTTCCGACGCCATCCTCAACGCGGCCGGAGGTGGGGCGTACAGCCGCAGGCGCTCCGCCGTCATGGGGTGCGTGAACGCGAGCGTCTCCGCGTGGAGCAGGTAGCCTCCATCTCCGGGCAGGCCGGGCGCGTGCTCGCGGGGCAGACCTCCCGAGGCGAACATCGGATCTCCCGTGAGCGGATGACCGATGGCCGCCAGGTGGATGCGGATCTGCTCGGGGCGGCCCGTGTGGATGCGCACCTCGAAGAGGGTCTGCCCTTCACGCCGCTCCAGGACCTCCGCGCGGCTGTGTGACGGCTTGCCCTTCGCGGTCGCCCCGTGCACCGCCCCCAGCACGGGGTGCGGCACCAGCCCGATGGGCGTGTGGATGTCATAGGACTCCTGCGCCGCGACCCCGTCCGAGAGCGCCCGGTAGCGCTTCTCCACGTCGCCCTCGCGCCAGTTGCCTGAGAGCTTCGCGGCGGCTTCATGCGTGCGGGAGAAGAGCACCAGCCCCGAGGTCGCCCGCCCCAGCCGGTGCAGCGCGGACGCCTCCGGCCAGCGCAGCCGCACGAGCGAGAGCAGCGTGCGCTTGAGGAAGCCGCCGGAGGGCAGCGTCGGCAGCCCGCTCGGCTTGATGACCGCGAGCAGCGAAGCGTCCTCGTACACCAACTCGAAGCTTTCGGGCGCCTCCGGTTCCCGCCAGGGCGGCCGGTGCCAGCAGAGCTCCTGGTGGGCCCGCAGCACCTCGTCGCCGGTCGCGATGAGGCCGTCCAGTCGCACCTCGCCACGCACGAAGCGCGCACGCCACTCCTCCTCGGTGGAGTGCCGGTACTTGTCCGACAGGTGGGCGAGCGTGGTGCGCCCCACGGAGGCGGCGCCAATCCGCTCGCGGTACACGTAGCCGTCATTCAGGCCGGAGGAGTCGTCAGGCTGGGACATCACCCGTGCACTCTACGTCAGTGCTGCGGACACCAGGACCTCGTGGTCCTTCCATGGGACGCGATATCAAAATAGAGAGAAGGCACACGCCCCAAGGAGGACAGATGTCGCCGCGTCATCTCGCGCCATGGTTGTTGCTGGTGACCCTTGTTACTGCCTGCGCATCGTCCCCCCCGGTGGAGCAGCGAAGGCAGCCGCCCCCGAGGATCCTCTTCGAGTCGCCCCTCGCGTTGCTGCTCGAGAACTATCAGGAGCTGGGGCTGAGCACCGACCAGTTGATCAAGATAGGACAGCGGGACGAAGCGCTGGCCGTGACCAACAGGCCCCTGCGTGAAGAGCTCCGGGCCATCTGGACTCCCCCCATGGGAGGCAATCCGGCGCCGGGAGCCATGCCTGTCAGGGTCGGCCCCGCGGGCCGGGGAGGCCGGCCTCCGTACAGGCCGCCGGCCCAACCTCCCGAACCCGTGAGCGAGGAAGCGCTGAAGCGGCAACAGCTCCTGCTCCAGGCGATGGAGGCCAACGAGACAGCGGCGTACAGCGAGGTCGAAGCACTCCTGGAGGAGCCTCAGAAGGAGAAAGCGCGAGCGCTGGTCGAGAAGCAGCGCGAGGAGCGGGTTCGCGCACGTGAGTCGATGCAGAAAGCCCCCGAAGCCCCACCCGAGCCGTAGTCCTGGAGGGGTCTCGGCGCATGTCTCTTCACCACGCGTGATTTCCCTCCCACGCGCCAGGGAAAATGGGGCGCCCGCGACTCACACCGGCATCACCCGGTGATACATGAAAAGGCCGCGGACGTTTGAAGCAGCCGGAGTTCGCGGGCTAGCCTGGGTGGGCCGTCAAAAAAGGAGGCGGCTCAACATGATGACCCCCGACATGATCATCCGCGCCTGGAAGGACCCGTCGTTCCGCGAGAGCCTCACCGCCGAGCAGCGCACCCAGCTGCCCGCGAACCCCTCTGGCGCGACGCTGAACGAGCTGAGCGAGACCGAGCTGATGGACGTGGTCGGCGGCAGGATCGACGTCGGTTTCACCGCCACCAACTCCTGTGAGTACATCTGCACCAACCTGACGTTCTCCCTGTGCTGATGGACGGTGTGTGACGGGCGGCTCCCACGGGGAGTCGTCCCGTTCCACTCGAGGCGCGGGGGCTCCGGTCCTCGCGCCTGTCTTTTTCCAAGTCCAGACGGACGTGCAGGGCGCACATGCGAGAGGGCTCGAAGATGGGTGCGTGGGAGCGGGCTGCCTTCCTCCATGAGCGGGAGGCCGCGGGAGAGGACCCTTCCGCCCCGTCGCTCCAGCAAGCCGAGTCGCGCCTCCAGGCGTGGCGGCGCAGCACGCTGGGGGATGAGGCGTCCTTCGATGAACGGCTTCGCGGAGCAGGGCTGGACGCGGCGTCCTTCGTGCGCAGGCTCGCGGGAAGCACGACGCGGCCGGAAGCCCTGACGTGGCTGCCGCTCCTGGAAGAGGTGCTGTCGGACCGCGCGGCCGACGTCGCCCTCCCCTCCCCCGTGGATCCGGGTCCACGAATGCGAGTACCCGCACTGACGCGCCGGTTCCTCCAACTGGGACTGCGCCTGCTGCGGGCTGGCGTTGATGCGCTGGCCGCCCGGAGCGTCCTGGCCGCCGATGCATTGCTGGACGCGCGCGCCGAAGCCTGGCTCGTGGACGCGCTGGAGCAGCGGCTGATGCAGACCGCGACCCGGTCGCTGGTGCTGGAGCTCAACGTGGCCCGGCTGCGCGGCGAACTGCGGGGCGAAACACCCCAGGCGCGCTTCGAGCACTTCGCGCTGCACCACCTGGAGGCCCCGGGCCGGCTCGCCGCGTTCCTGGAGGAGTACCCGGTGCTGGCGCGGCTCCTGGTGACGTCCCTGGAGCGGTGGATCCAGACGAGCCTGGAGCTGCTGACACACCTGGCGGAGGACCGGGAGTCCCTGGTGGCCGTGCTCGGCGCGGACGTGGATCCGGGGCCGCTCGTGGAGGCGCGCACCGGCGCGGGAGATCCGCACCGCGAGGGCCGCAGCGTGGCGCTGCTGACGTTTCGCTCCGGCCTGCGGGTTGTCTACAAGCCGCGGTCGCTGGAGGTCGAGGCCCGCTACCAGGACCTGCTGGAACAGTTGGAGCGCTGGGGCCTGCGCCATCCGCACCGCAGGCTGAAGGTGCTGACGCGCGAGTCGCATGGCTGGGTGGAGCACGTCGAGACCGGCGGGTGCGTCGACCGCGACGCCGTGGCGCGCTTCTATTGGCGGCAGGGCAGCCACCTGGCGCTGCTGTATCTGCTGCGCGGAGTGGACCTGCACTCCGGAAATCTCCTCGCCGCCGGGGAGTTCCCCGTCCTGGTGGACCTGGAGGGGCTCTTCCACCAACTGCCCGCCCCGCGCGCTGACGACACGGCGGTGTCCCGCGCCGCGCGCTTCCTGGAGCGGTCCGTGCTCAGCAGCGGCCTGCTGCCCACGCTCATGTTCGGCAGGGAGGGCCGGGCCGGCGTGGAGCTGAGCGGCCTGGGCGGCGAGGCTGGTCAGCTCTTCCCCCACGCCGCGCCCATGCTGGAGGACCGCGCTCGGGACACCCTGCACGTCGTCCGTCGACAGCCGACCACGGCGGCGGCCCACAACCGCCCGCTGCTCGAGGGCCAGCCCGTGGACGTCACTGCGTTCGGGGCGTGCATCGAGGAGGGCTTCCAGGAGACCTACGCGTTGCTTCTCCAGCATCGCGAGGAGGTAGCGCGGACACTCGAGGGGTTCCGCGACGTGGAGGTGCGCCACATCGCGCGGGCGACGATGCGCTACGGCTTCCTTCTCCAGGAGGGCCTGCACCCGGACTTCCTGCGCGACGCGCTCGACCGGGATCAGCTGCTCGACAAGCTGTGGGCGGAGGTCCGCGTGCGCCCTTCGCTGGCGACGCTGACGCCCTCCGAGCACGAAGACCTCCGGCTGGGGGACGTGCCCGTCTTCACGGCGCGACCGGGGTCCCGCCACGTCTGGGACAGCCGGGGGCGCTGCATCCCGGATCACCTGCCGCGCGCCGGCCTGGAGGGCTCGCGCCAGTTGCTGGAAGACCTGGGCCCCGAGGACTGCGCCGGCCAGGTGGCGCTGATCCGCCAGTCGCTGGTGACGCTCGATCGGGAGCAGGAGACCGTGTCGCCTCGCGCGTCGGGCACTGCCGCCGGGGATGCCCTGCCCCCGCCCGCCACGGCCGAGGCGTGCCTGGCCGGCGCGGTGCAGTTGGGCGAGCTGCTGGCGGCCCGAGCCATCCAGGGCGCCCACGACGTCGGCTGGATTGGCGTGGGCATCCAGGACCTGGAGCGCCGTCGCTGGGGGCTCACTCCCCTGCGCACGGACCTCTTCGACGGCGTGGGGGGCGTGGCGCTCTTCTACGGCTACCTGGCGGCGGTGACAGGCCGGGAGGACTTCGCTGCGCTGGCGCGCAGGGCGTCCGTGCCAGTACGCGAGCAGTGGCGCGCGCCCGCGTCCCAGGACCCTTCCGGCGTGGGGGTGTTCACGGGGCGCGCGGCGAACATCTACGTCCTCAGCCATCTGGCCGTGGCGCTGGGCGACACCGCGATGCTGGACGAGGTCCACGCGGGCCTGGGTTCGCTGGAGGCGAAGATCGACGCGGACACGGCGCTGGATCTGGTCGCGGGCGTCGCGGGGACCGCGCTGGCGCTGACGCGGCTCCACCAACAGACCGGCAGCGAGGAGGCGCTCCGGCTGGCGCGCAAGTGCGGGGACCGGATGCTCCAGACAGCGAGCGACTCCGAACACGGTGGACGCGCGTGGGTGGTGCCCGCGGCCGGGCGCGCGCTCACGGGTCTGGCCCACGGCGCGGCCGGCTTCGTCTGGGCCCTGCTGGAATTGGCCACGCTCACCGGCGACGAGCGCTACCGGGAGGCCGCACGCCAGGGATTGGCCTTCGAACGGGCCCTGTTCGTCCCGGAGCGCGGCAACTGGAAGGATTTGCGCACGTCGAAGGAAGGCGAGCCGCTGGTGCCCGGTGGCTTCATGACGGCCTGGTGCAACGGAGCCGCGGGCGGAGCACTGGCCCGGCTGCTGTCGCTGCGCCACCTGGACGATGCGCGGCTGCGCGACGAGCTTCGCGCGGGGCTCGCCACAGTGCAGCGGGAAGGCTTCGGCGGCAGCCACAGCCTGTGCCACGGGGACGTGGGCAACCTGGAGGTGCTGCACCTGGCGGGAGAGGTGCTGGGCGACGAGGCCTGGAAAGAGACCGCGCGCTCGCGCGCCGCGCGGGTGCTGGCTCAGGGCCGGGACGGAGCGTGGCGTTGCGGCCTGCCGAGGTTCACCGAGGCGCCAGGATTGATGCTGGGACTTGCCGGCATCGGGATGGGGCTCCTGCGCCTGGCCGCGCCCGACTTCGTGCCGTCCGTGCTGGCGTTGCAGCCTCCACGCGCCCAGGCGAGGTAGGCCAAACGCTCCCGCGCTGTGCAGCGGGAGCGAGGGCCTCAGGGACAATGCGTGCAGTAGAAGTAGTCGCTATAGACGGGATAGGCGCTCTCCACGCCCCAGCAGGTGGGATAGCAGGACGCATCCAGCTCGCACTCACCGACCTGCCCATCGGCTTGCATGGGGAGTGAGGTCCAATAGGTGGTGAGCCTGGGGATGTAATGCTGGGTGCAGGCGCTCGCCGTCACGGAACCGCCTGAATCCGAGACCACCGAAGGCTGCCGGACTTCGTTCCCGGTGCCTTCCAGCCTGGAATCGCCTCCGCACGCAACCAGACCCGACGCCAGGAACGCAGCCACTGCCAGCAGTTGCTTCATGGGGTCCTCACCTCGTGAAAGGAGTTCCGGATGAATCTCGCACGTTCGTTCATCCCAACTCCAGCCGGGGTCACCTCTTCACCTCAGATACGCAGTCGCCTGGAAGGCCGCGACCTGCCGCTCCCCGGAGTCGAGCACGCGCACTTCATACGTGGCCAGCTTCCTGCCGCGTGAAAGCTCGCGGGCTGTCGCCTCCAGGGGACTGTCATTCGCCGCGGTCAGGTACGTGATGTTGGCCTGGATGCCGATGGCTGTCTGGCCATGCGAGTTGCAAGCCGTGGCGAAAGCGATGTCGGCCAGCGCGAAGATCAAGGCGCCGTGCGGCGTCCCAAGCCCGTTCAACCGGCGAGAGGACACCGGGAGGCGGACGCGAGCGGTCCCTGGACCGCGCTCCACCAGCTCGCGGAGACAGGCCTGCTCCATGGCCATACGGCCACGACCCACTGGGCCAGCCTGGACGCTGCCGGCATCAGTATCCCGGGGTCGACTGGACGAGCGACCTGCGCATCTCTGTCACGGGTAGGCTCGTGACCGCGCGAGACATGGAAGCGACAGGGCGAACGCTGTTGGCGTACCTCACGGAGGTCCGTCTGGCTCGGGCGCGGGAGTTGCTGAACGCCAGCGACGAAGCCGTCTCACAGGTTGCTCACCGGGTGGGCTACGAGGACGCCGCCACGTTCACCGCGCTCTTCAGGCGGCACCACGAGCAGACGCCGGCCGCCTACCGCGAGTCATCCAGGGGCTCCGCTGGCTGACCGGCAGCGCTCAAAGCGCCAGCAGCACATCCACTTGCGCCTGGAGCGTCCGGGCCTCTTCATGCTTGCCAAGTCGGGTGTAGAGCGCCACCGCGTCGCGACGCTCCTGGATTTCACGCTGGACGAGCGCATCCACCGCCTCCGGCGACAACAGCAACCGGGCCACCTCTCCACTGCCGAGCCCACTCACGCCACCGGCGATGCCGCCAGAGACCGGAGCAGGAGCGACGCTCACGTCGGGCGCCTCGGCATTGTCGATGGCGGCGAGCGTTTCCCGAAGCACCGCCGAAGCGGGCGCGTTCCGGTTGCGCAGGGCCTCCTTCATCGCGGCCCGCAGCGTTGCCTTCCATTCATCCACGGTCTTCATGCGTCCACGATAGCAGGCAGCAGGGGCCTACGACGTCTGCAAGAAGAGGGTGCCGTAGCGGCCACTGCAATCCAGCGCATACAACTGCTCGTTGCCAGTCGACAGGAGCTTGCAGGCAGTGACTTCGGCGGACCTCCTGGACAATCACCGCGGCCACGAAATGCGCGAAGCCTTGAAAGCGCTCCACCGGGTATGCGTCGATGGAAAACGAGGCATCACCATACAGGGTGATTCCCGCCTGCTTCGCCTCTGACAGGGACATGTAGCTGATCTCCTGCCTGATTCCGTGGAGGTCCGGAAAGCGGGCCTGGACTCCGGCGCCCTGCGACTGCCAATCCACGCTGACGTCACCCAGACCCGTGATGTTCATGTCGGGCGAAAGGAGCCTGTTCACTTCGTCCCGCAGCGTGAGGTCCATGCCGCCCCTCTTGACGCATTGGGATGCGAACAGCAACGCGCGAGTCCGCCGGAGGGCCTGCGCCGCCACCCGGGTGGTGTAGGCTCATGCCTCGCCGCACTCCTTCTGGACGGTCTTCCTTGGAAATGCTTCTTGCTCCCGCCCGGCGCATCGACCTGGGCAAACGCGCCGGTGTCACCGGCGGGTTGTTGGGCGTGCTCTGCGTGGTCGCTGAGTTCTGCTTCCTGTTCCCTCACGTGCTCGTGTCCAACGATGGCCGGGCCTTCTACGTGGAGCACCTGGAGATCTTCCGGGGCATCCTCCAGGTGTCCATCATCGCCACCTTCCTGCTGGGCACCTTCAGCGTGATGACCCTGCGCTCCAAGGCGCACGGCGGCATCGCCATGGTGCTGGCGCTGGTGGCGTTGCTTCTGGGAGGCAGCGAGGCGGAGCCCCTGACTCACACGCAGCGCTCGATGAGCGCGGGCCTGGACTTCTTCGCGTTGGACCTGCTGGTGCTGGGGCTGGTGTTCATCCCCATGGAGCGACTGTGGGCGCTGAACGAACAGAAGATCTTCCGCGTCGGCTGGCAGACCGACCTCAAGCACTTCTTCGTCAGCCACGTGGGCGTGCAGCTCATCTCCTTCGCGGTGCTCATCCCCGTGCAGGTGTTCCTGTCCTGGGCCGTGAAGCTCGACTTCCAGGCGCACGTCGCCGCGCAGCCCATCTGGTTGCAGTTCTTCGAAATCCTGCTGGTCATCGACCTGGTGAGCTACTGGGTGCACCGGGCCTTCCACACCGTCGGGTGGATGTGGAGCTTCCACGCCATCCACCACTCGACGCTGCAGATGGACTGGCTGGCCAGCTCGCGCAGCCACCTGGTGGACATCCTGGTCAACCGCTTCGCGGGCTTCGTGCCGGTGTTCCTGCTGGGCTTCCACCCGTCCGCCATCTACGGCTACCTCGTGTTCGTGTCCTTCCACGCGGTGTACATCCACGCCAACGTCAACCACCGCTGGCCGTACCTGCGCTGGATCTTCGCGACGCCGGAGTTCCACCACTGGCACCACACGTCCGATGACGAAGGCATCGACAAGAACTTCGCTGTCTTCCTGTCATTCATCGACGTCATCTTCGGCACCGCGCACATGCCGTCCCACTGGCCCTCGAAGTACGGCACCACGAAGTTCCAGCCGCCGGAGACCTACCTGGGCCAGCTGGCATACCCGTTCAAGCGCCATGAAGAGACGCCCTACGGGTAGCCCACGACCACCCTGGGAAAATACAAGCTGATCTCCAAGCCGTTTCCCGCGCTCACGGCGGGGGACGTCAAGCACGGCGGGACCGGCCTCATCGAGGACGCACGACACGTCGTGTCTCCGTTGAGCGTGGGCAACAGTCACGCGAGCACGCCTCTTGAGTTCCTGTTCAAGAAGTTCGCGGTGCACGTCATGTCCTTCGAGATCGAGGGTGCCGAGGCGCCGAACTGGTTTGGCGTGAGCTTTCGCAAGGGCATCCAGTCCTTCGATTCCGTGAACATCTTCTGTCACCCCAGCCCGGGGACCGCCGGGATGACGGACCGGGACTACCCGACGCGCGCGGGTTCGTGGCCGCGCCTGTTCCGCTACGCGCAGATGATGGGGGCCCAGTTCGCCATCGCCGGCTCCGACCAGGTCGCGATCGTCCCCTTCTTCAACAACGCGTCGTACTCGAGCACGGGCCTCTTCGGTGCGAACTGGAAGGACATCGTCCTGGACATCCTGACGGAGGTGAGGGCGGAAGCGCTGCAACGCACCGACCCCTTTCCCGTGGTGCTGAAGGACGTCGTGCTCTCCGACTTCAGCTTTGGCCGTGGCCTGATGCGGAACATCCGGGCACGAGCCCCCGGCCTGTCCCGGTACCTGCGGGAGATCTGGGACTTCGACGGTGTCGGCGGGGCGCCTCCCTACGGAGCGGGAGAGGTGGGCGCCATCCTCTACGACCAGTCCACCGGCGGCGACCCGCGCATCTTCCATGTGCCGCCGACCCGGTGGCAGCAGTTCCACGGCAAGATTGCTTCAAGCGTCCACAGCAACATCCCGGACCTGCTCGCGTGTCACGCGGCCACGGTGAGCAACGTAGGCCGCGGCGGATAGCACCCGGCCCGGGGTCGGATGACGCGTTGGAAGCCGGGCAATAAGCACTGGCGGTCATTTCCCTGCTCAAAAGGGCCTGTTGCGGCGGAGTGCCCCTCTTCTCAGGTTTCAGCCAGACGAGAAGGTCACAGCAGCGCGATAGCTCAAGGGGGGAATCATGAAGACAACGTCGATTCGCGAACTGGGGCGGCGGTGTGGGGGATATGTGCTTGGATTGTCGCTTGCCGTGGTGGCGCTGCCTGGAGCGGCAATCGCCCAGGCACCGGGCGGGCTTCCCAACACGTACACCCAGAGGAACCTTGTCTCCGATGGCAGCGTGGCCGCGGAGCATCCGGATCCCAATCTGATCAACAGCTGGGGGCTTGCCTTCAACCCGTTCGGCGCCGCCTGGGTCGCCGACAACGGAACAGGGGTGTCAACCCTCTATGACGGCGATGGGAACGCGCAGTCGCTCGTGGTCACCATCCCGGTGCCCACGGGAGCCACGGCTCCGTCGAGCCCCACGGGCGTCGTCTTCAACGGCTCCGAGGGCTTCGTGGTCACCTCGGGAAGCGCCAGTGGGGCTGCTCGCTTCATCTTCGTGACGGAGCAGGGCGTCGTGGCTGGCTGGTCTCCGCTGGCGGCCCCAGCCAATGCCATCCTCACGGTGGACAACTCCGGCAGCAACGCGATCTACAAGGGCGTCGCCCTGGCGAACAATGGCACCGCCGCCTATCTCTACGCGACCGACTTCCACAACGGAAAGGTGGACGTCTTCGACAGCAATTTCGCGCCCGCCACGCTGAGCGGGAACTTCACGGACCCGAACCTGCCTGCCGGCTTCGCGCCGTTCGGCATCCAGAACATCAACGGCGACCTCTACGTGAGCTATGCGCAGCAGGACGATGAGCGCAAGGACGACGTGCACGGCGCGGGCCTGGGCTACGTCAACGTCTTCGATTCAAACGGGAACCTGATCCGCCGGCTCATCTCCGCGGGCAGCCTGAACGCGCCGTGGGGCATGGCCGTGGCGCCGGCCAGCTTCGGGCGGTTCGCCGGGCGCCTGCTGGTGGGCAACTTTGGCGACGGCACCATCAACGCCTTCGACACCGTGACGGGCACCCTGGATGCCCAGCTCCAGGGCACCAACGGGAAGCCGATCGTCATCGACGGCCTCTGGGCGCTCGCGTTCGGCAACGGCCTCATGAACCAGCCCACCCGCACGCTGTTCTTCACCGCGGGTCCGGCGGAGGAGAGCCAGGGCCTGTACGGCCGGCTGGACGTGGCCACCCCGGGCGCGACCCGCGTCCCCTCCCGTCCCACGCGCTGAGCCGCGCGCGGTCGAAGCAGGGAACACTCCAGGGATGCGCTCGGGGAAGTCTGCCCCGGGCGCGTCCCTTTTTCTTTCGCATCAACGGGGCCCCCATCCCTCGGATGGTCACCATCGCCAACGCGCTCACCGTCAGCGCCCAGCAGTACGCGGGCAACAACTCCGCGCAGACACTCCAGCTCATCCTGTTCCTGCGCGCTGGCTACTACGTCCAGTTCTACCAGTCAGGCACGGTGGGCAGCTACGGCGCCTCGCTGCGCGACGCCATCCGTCCGGCCCTCGCGGCCTTCGTCGCCAATACCCATTTCACGGACGTCAACGACGCACACGGCGCGGTGCTGCGGGAGTTCGTCATCCTCATCGACAGCGCGGTGGAGGCAGCCCAGCACCTGGGCACGCTCCGGGGCCTGCTGGACCGCTTCAACGCCTCCACCGAGGCGTCCTATTACATGAGCGGCGCCACCAACAGCGTCTACCAGGTCCTCTACCGGAGCCATTCCAACGCGGCCTTCCTGGCGGCCGTGCAGGCGGACACGTCCATCCTCCAGTCGCTCGAGTCCTTCATCACCCGCACCGAACACCTGCTGGGCACCTCCAACCAGTACCTCACCGTCAACGCGGCGCGCGAACTGGCCCGCTTCCTCAGACACTCCGGACCGCTCCAGCCCCTGACGCGCCCCAAGGTGAAGGCGGTCATCGACAACCACTCGATGACAGGTCCCTCGGCGGGCCTCTGGGTGGGCGCGGCGGAGATGGTCGACTTCTACGACAAAGCCAATTGCGCGTACTACGGCACCTGCGACTTCCGCCGGACGGTGGAACAGACGGTGCTCGGCATCACCCACACCTGTGGAGCCACCCTGCGCATGCGCGCGCAGCACATGACGGCGACACAGCTCACGCAGAGCTGCGACCAGCTCGCCACGCAGGAGACGTACTTCCACGACACGCTGAAGACGAACCGCGTGCCGGTGGCCAACGACAACAACACGTCCCTGGAGGTGATCATCTTCGACAGCAGCCTCGACTATCAGAACTACGCTGGCGTGCTGTTTGGCATCAATACCAACAATGGCGGCATGTACCTGGAAGGGGACCCCGCCGCCTCCGGCAACCAGGCCCGCTTCATCTCCTACGAGGCGGAGTGGCTGCGGCCCACCTTCGAAGTCTGGAACCTGCGCCACGAATACGTCCATTACCTGGATGGCCGCTACAACATGAAGGGTGACTTCAACACGAGCACCAGCCAGCCCACCGTCTGGTGGTTCGAGGGCCTGGCCGAATACATCTCCAAGAAGAACGACAACGCCAGCGCGGTGACGCTGGGCAAGAGCAAGGCCTTCCAGCTCAGCGAGGTCCTGCGCAACAACTACAGCAGCAGCGCCGACCGCGTGTACTCGTGGGGCTATCTGTCCACGCGGTTCATGTTCGAGCGGCACGCGGACCAGGTGGACACCTTCCTCAACCAGTTCCGCGCGGGCAATTACACCCACTATCGCCAGTCCCTGGATGCGCTGGGCACGGCGAACGACACGGAGTTCCACCAGTGGATTGACTGCGTCGCGAGGGCCGCGGACCCGAGTGTCTGCGTGCCCCCTGGCTCCGGCCCCGGGCCGACTCCTGCCTGCACGGCGTCCAACCCCCAGCAGCTCGACAACAACTGCTACCGGGGCCCGTTGGCCTCCACCGGCACGCTGCTCTACTTCTATCTCTATGTGCCTCCCGGCGCGCGCAACCTGCGCTTCGTGGCAAGCGGCGGCACGGGCAACGCGGACCTGTATGTCCGCGGCGGCACCTGGCCCTCGCAGACCGTGTATGACTACCGGCCCTATCTCCCAGGCAATGACGAGACGGTGGAAGTCCCCTCCCCCACCACTGGCGCCTACTACTACCTCATGCTCGTGGCCCGCACGCCCTACTCGGACGTGAAGCTGGAGGCCCACTTCGACAGGACGCCCTGACGTGACCGGGCGGGCTCCCGGTTGGACTCAAGGCCACCCGGGAGCCATCCACGGGGTGAGCCGTTGCGCGAGGGTGTAATCTGAACGCCATGAATCGATTGAGGAGTGCCACCCTTGCGCTCGTCTTCCCCGGCTGCGGCTGCGCCGCCGACGATGCGCCCCCTGAAGACGAAGTCCTGGCGAGCGCTGAGTTCGCCGTTACAGCCGAGACGCCGTACACGCTCGCCGCCTCGACGGCCCCGCTCGTGAGATGCAAGGCCTATGGCTTCTTGAAGTATTGACCGCGCGGAGCCCCATCCTCCCGCGCGTGACGCATTCCGTCTGAAGGCCCGCTCTCTTCGCGTTTTACGCGGTTGCCTAGAACATCTTGAGATGCGAGTATTGGTGAAACATCCCTATTGCGTCGGAGGTTTCGCCATGAAGTTGTCGAAGCAGCCCCTGCTCGTCGCGGCGGTGTTTCTTCTCTCGGCGAGCAGTGGCTTCGCGCTGTCCTTCCAGGGCACGGGGCCCGTGTCCCAGGCGCCCCGGTTCTGCACCAACTCCCTTCAGTGTGAAAACCCGTGGTCGCCAGACGGCGAATGCTGCGCCGTCCAGCCCCTGGACCCCAACATGGGCATCTGCGCCCCACGCCAGGCCGGGCTGCCCTGCCTTGACGTCTGAACCCGCACATTCCCAGGAGGAGTCCACGTGAAGCAGATGCTGATGGGATTGTTGTGTGCCCCCTTCGTCGCGCTGGCGAGCGAGGCTTCGGCCCCGGCCGAGTCCCGCGAGGCGCAGGAGTCGGCTGCGTTGGTCAACCCCGGCTACATCGTCGCGATCAGCCACAACATCGCGGGAGAGCTCGCCTACGGGGGCGGCACGGGCGCCATCGACCTGGTGAACTCCTTGATGGGCGGCGCCAATCAACCCGACGTGGTCGCCCTCCAGGAGGTCTGCCAGACGCAGGCAAGTGCGTTCTGGAACGCCAACCATCCCCGGGGCTATTGGGCCGCGTTCTACCCCACCAAGTACAAGGCGGCTTGTGGGGGCGTCGGCGGGGCGCTCAACCACGGCAACCTGATCGCCGTGCGGACGGAGTACGGCCCCTCCGTGCAATACAACCTCGACCTCCCCGGGAACTCAGGCCACGGGATGATCTGCATCGACTTCACCAAGCAGGGCCGGGCCTTCCGGGCTTGCAGCACCCATCTCATCGCTGGCTCGGGCCCGGACGACAACACGCGGCTGGCTCAAGCCAATACAATCCGCTCCTGGGCGACCAGCTGGATGAACTCGGGCTACCGGGTCATCGTCGGCGGAGACTTCAACGCGGCGCCCAGCTCGCCCGTCATCCAGACGTTGAACCACCTGGGCAACGGTGACCCGTTCATCGACGCGGACTTCAAGGCGCCCCGCGAGACCAAACGTCAGTACAGCCCGGCCTGCAACCAGCCGTGGAACTCGAAGCTCGACTACGTGTTCTTCTCGTACAACTGGACGGGGAGGAACAACATCGAGGCCACCCTGCGCGGAGAGACGTGCTCCGATCACCGCGCGCTCATGGGCACGGCCAAGGTGACGAACTGAGCCGGATTCACTGGCTCGGAACGCATCCCTGACGGGAGCCCCTCGGCCGTCTGCCGCGGGGGCTCTCGCCGGCGTACCGCCGGTACACGCGTCGAAAGGCAGCCGCGTCGGCGTAGCCCACCCGGGCGGCGACGTCATCGACCGAGTCCCGGGTCGTCTCCAGGAGGTGGGAGGCATGCGCCACGCGGACCCGCTGAACGAACTCGAGCGGCGTCATGCCCAGGCCAGCCTGGACCCGCCGCGCGAGCGTGCGCGGTGACGTGGCGGCGGCGCGTGCGAGTTCCGCCAGCGTCAACTGCCGGCCGAGGTTCGCGGTGATGAACCGTTCGACCGAGCGCAGCGCCGGGTCCGAGACGCGCAGATGCTCCATCACCATGTATCGGGCCTGCGAAACGCGCTCGTCGAGCACGAGGTAGCGAGCCACCAGGTGCGCCAGTGACGGGCTGGCGACGCGCGCGACGATGGCCAGCATCAAGTCGGCGTGCGCGAAGGCCGATCCCGCGGTGAGGACGCCATCACTCTCAATGACCATCCGGTCCGCGCGGACGGTGACCTGAGGGAAGCGGCGCACGAACGCGGGCACCAGCCACCAGGTCGTCGTCGCGTCCCGTCCCCCGAGGAGCCCCGCCGCCGCCAGGACGAAGGTCGCCGAGCACGAAGCAGCGACCATCGCCCCCTTCGCCGCCGCTCGCGCGAGCAGCTCCATGCCGCGTGCGGTGTCGGCGCGGGAGAGCAACTGTTCGACGGCGCGCTCGCTGGCCGCGGAGAGTCCGGGCACCAGCAGCACATCTCCCGCCTTCACGCTTCGCAGGCTGAGCGCACCGTCCACGCAGACGGAGCGTCCCGTGCCGGAGCGGACCGGGCGGCCATCCAGCGACACCACGCGTTGACGCAGTGGGTTCGCTCCTCGTGGAGCGCTTGGGACAAGGCCTGACTCCAGCAGGCGCGCGGCCGTGTTGACCACGTCGAGGCCGACACCCAGCGGGCCCTCGGCCACGCCATCCAGCACGACATGCCAAATCATTCCTGGCAAGGGTAGACCGAAAGCTGTCAACGTCGCCACTGGCTCACCGGAGAGGGTTTCCCGCATCGTCCGGGCATGACTCCTCCCGCCCCCGAGCCCACCGCCGACGATCCCCTGGATGACTTCGAGCGGCGCGCCATCACGCTTCAGGCGACCCCGCGCACCGTCTACGTCGCCGGTCGAGGTCCCGCGGTCATCGTCATGGCCGAGATGCCTGGCATCAGCCCTCACGTCGCGCGCTTCGCACGTTGGGTCCGGGATGCCGGCTTCACGGTCTACATGCCGTCGTTGTTCGGGAGGGATGGGGCCTATCCGCAGGCGGAGGCGGGGCTCGCCGTGATGAAGAAGGCCTGCGTGAGCGCGGCGTTCCGCGCGTTCGCGGCGAATGCGTCAAGCCCTGTGACGCAGTGGCTGCGTGCGCTCGCGAGCCTCGCGCACCAGGAATGTGGAGGCCCCGGCGTCGGCGCCATCGGAATGTGCTTCACCGGCAACTTCGCGCTCAGCCTGATGCTCGAGCCCGCGGTGCTGGCGCCCGTCCTGTGCCAGCCCTCGCTGCCGCTCGACACTCCGGGAGCGATTCAAATCGCCCCCGAAGAAGCCGCGGCCGTGAAGGAGCGGCTCGAGCGTGAAGACCTGACGGTGCTCGCGTACCGCTTCGACGGCGATCGCTTCTGCACGGCCCAGCGCTTCGCCGCCTACGCCGAAGCGCTTGGGCTCCGCTTCCACCCCAGGGTGCTGCCGTCGTCGGCCGCGAACTCCAGGCCCCCACCCTTCTTCGAGCGCATCGTCGGCGGTGCGCACAGCGTCGTGACCGCGCACCTCATCGACGCGGCCGGAGAGCCGACCCTCGCGGCGCGAGATGAGATCCTGTCCTTCTTCGCGCGGAGGCTTCGCCGCTTTCGTGAAACAGGGGGGCGATGACCGCCCCCCTTAAAAGCTTGTCGCTACCAGATGCAGCTGAGGAATCCGCCGGGGGTGAACACCGGAATGGAGCTCAGCGCGCCATCCGGAACCTCACCGTGCGCGGTGGCGGCCACGGGTGACCGATACATACTGGGGAGAGAGGAGTTGATATACCCCAGACTATACACGGTGCTGCTCGAGCGCTCGCGCAAGAGAGCGCCGCACCAGGGCTCGTGCGTGTTGTTGGCAAGCGTTCCCAAGGGGACGATCTTCACGCTGGACGCGCCCCCGTAGTAGGCGAGGTCCGATGCATTGGTGATGGGGTACTTGGCGCCCGCGATCCAGAGATAGACTTGGCTCCCCGTGCGCTCCTGGACCAGGACCTTGTAGGAGTAGTTGAAGAACGTATCACTCCAGCCGGCGTTCGGGATGTTGTTGATGGTCCTCCAGTCATCCCAGTAGTCCAACTCCGTGGGACTCGGAATCCACCAGAACATCTCTCCCACCACGACATAAATCGCAGAGAAGCCAATCTGGCGGAGCAGCGTGCCCTCCTGGGGAATCTCCGCATAGGAATCGATGGTGGCCTGGGACAGCACCACCGTGCTGGCGGAGGAATAATTGCTCCACTGCGCGGGAGGGATGAAGAACCGCGCGCCACCCGCCACCACGTATCGGTTTGTCGTGTCCGTGCTGAGGAGAACGTAACCGTCCGGGATGGGCGCGTAGCCAGCGAGGGCCTGAGCACCAAAGAGACTCAGTCCCAGAGCGAGCCAACGAGGAAACATTGCAAGAAACGAGACAACGCGCACGGATTCATCTCCATTCAAGGGTGGGTGCTGCCGAGCGGACCGGGCATCCGGAGACAAGGCGACTCCGCTGACAGCCACTGGGGGGCGGACAATGATTCGCACTCCCCAGGAACTGACGTCGCCCGGGCCGGTGGCGACGCCTTGAAGGTAGAACAAAGCAAACCCACGGAGCAACGATTGCTTGTCTGATGAACGCTATCGCCAGGATTTGCACCTCTACCAGGAAGCGCATTGCACCAGCATTGGAGAAGTCCAGAGCAGGTGCCGGAACCGGGCCCGCCCAAGGCCCCTGACTCATCACCCCTCGACGATGAACGTGGTGGAGTCCACTCCGGTGTTGCCCGTGACGGGGTCGTACGCAGTCACCGTGACTTCGTATGCGCCCTGCTGCTGGACGGAGAGTTCTGCCTCGAAGGTGCTGGTCTTCCCTGCGTACTTCAGGGGGAGCTGGGTGAGCGGCTTTCCATTGTGCTTCACCGTGGCCTGCAACTCATACCGAGTGGAATCCCAGAGCCCCTGGGGCTCCGTCGGGCAGCCACACATGAGGATGAGGTTGGCGCGAAGAGGCAGGGTGAGCTTCTTGTCTTTCGCGAGCTTGACGAACTCGTGAGCGGATGGCGTCAGCACATCCACCACGAAGCCAGGCAGCTCCAGGATGAGGCCATCGCCCTCGATGTGCTTGCCGGGCAGCAGCCAGAGTTGGGTCGTGCTGGTCGCGAGCGCCTGCCGCTGAGCAAGAGGCCCGGACACCTCCACCGTCACCCACCGCGGCTCGGCGAGGTCCAGGGTGGCCGTGAACTTCGCGGAGGCCTCATCCGCGAGCGGCGCGCCTCGCACCTGTGGCTGCTTCATCAGCGTCTGGGTGTTGCCTGTCGAGCCGGCGGTGACGCCGCTGGCCAGCACCTGGCCGGTCTGACCATCCCGGAGCACCACGCGCACGCCCCCCATGGATGTCCCGATGAACTTGCCGTCCCGGGCGCGAGCCCTCACGACCAACCGGGTCTCCGCCGCAAGGGCTGTCGTGGAGAACAACAGCAAGGTCCAGAGGATGAGGCTTCGCATGACTCGCTCCGTATCGGAAGGGAAGGTCTGAAGCGAAGCCACCTACCACGGCTTGCTCCCCGCGAAGGCGCGCACTGCTAGGATGTCGCGCCATGAGTCAGAAAGCTGCTTCGAAGTCGGGTGGGGCCAGGATCCTCCTCATGCTTGGCTGCGTGGTGCTGGCGATGGGTGGCGGCGTCTTCGCAGCGGTGAAGCTGCTCGGCAGCGGCGCGGGCAAGACCGACGTCGGAAACCGGAAGGCGCTCGCTTCGGTGCAGGCCCAACTGCGCACGGTCGATGCGTGCCTCATCGAATACAACCAGTGGACCCGGTCCCATCACCGGCAGATGCACCGGCGAGACGTCTTCATCACGTCTTGCGATGCGAAGGGCCTCGTTCCCAGGAGCGCGAAGGTGGTGCTCCCCGAGCAGTGGTCGCATGACGCACTCTCGTTCAAGGCGGAACGCTCATCGGTGAAGGACGAATGGTCCATCCTGGTGGACACGGAAGCGGTGCCCTTCCCGGTCCTGGTCGCGGGACTGGAAGAGCTCGCGCCCATCGTAGCGCGTGACGCCTCCGAGGCCCTGGAGAAGAGCCGGGCCGCCGAAGCGGAGAGCAATGCGAAGTATGAGGAGCAGCAGCGCCAGCAGGAGCAGCAGCGGCGGCAGAACCAGGAAAGCTACCCCTCGCGGTGACGCGGACACAACCGACAACTGGCTCCTGCAACCGCAGACAGCCCCTTGGGTCGGTCAAGCAGTCATCAGCGCGGAGGTGATGTGCCCATGCGTGCGTTCGCAAGTGCATACATCCCGCTGAATCCGCCGTGACCGGTTTGCCCATGGCGTGGGGACTTCCAAGCGTGACGGCCGTAGACCGGAGCAGTGCATTCTTCGACGTCATCGTGGACAAGATCAGCGGAGATGTCTTCTCGGAGAGCGACGCCCCGACCGTGGGGCCAGGCGCCACGCCAGCGGTCGCGGCGCTCCCGTCGAACGGCGGCGCCCTGGTGGCCTACATGAACGGCACCAGTATCTACGCCTCGGTGGTGGTGTACTGAATTGACGGGGTCCCTGATGCGCGCATTCCAGTTCGTGGGGGGGCGCGCATCCAGCATGGCTGGAGTTGCGCCGAGGGGCGATTTCACCGCTTCGACGCCGCTGTGCCTGCCCAGAATTCGCTCACTGCGTCATGAGCTCGTCGAAGCGAGTGAGCGAGGCGCGCGGAGGGCATCGTCAGCTCGGCGCGTAACCCCGAGGCGACAGCTTTCCTGACACAGGGGGCTGACGTGCCCTCCCGCGACCCCTTCCCATCATTCTGCCGGTCCGAAACGAGGCCGGTCCCCCGCGCGGCTACTCGCCAGAGGAGCGCGATAGCCCGTCCGCCGTCAGTTGCCGCGGTAGGTAGTGTTGAGGATGCCGATGCCCGCGCCTTCCACGTACAGGCTGACGGACGTGCCCTGGGTGGCGGCCTGGGTGGCGCGCTCGAACAGGCCCAGGCGCTCGGCCTCGCTGTACTGGTAGCCGGCGGACGAGGCGCCCGAGCCCAGGTAGTAGTAGTTGCCGACGAAGCTCCCTGTGCAATTCGCCCCGGTGTTCACCTGCACGACCACGTAGCCCTGGCCGTAGGTGACGTTGGGTTGCCGGGTGTACGTCGCCGCGCAGACGTAGCCATTCACGGTGATGGGGGCCGCCAGGGCCGTGCTGGCAAATCCGACCGACATCATCACCGCCGAAACAACGATGGACGCTCGCTTCATTGTGTTGTCCCCTTTTGCCGTTGGCTGAGGCCTCCGCGCCCAGGATGGGCGTGGGGCTCCGGAAAGCGTTTCTGCATTTCCGCTCGAAGTAACGTGCGGGACGGCATTTCCTCCTCACCTCTATTTCAAGTCCGAGTGCTTCTCGGAAACAGCAACCACAACCAGGTCGCGGGCTCTCACGCGAATGAGTCCCTTGCCACACCGGGCGTTCCGACGTGGTTCGCCCATGCCCCTGAGTGTGCCTTGCATTGCCACCCAAAAGACGTTCGTGCTGGAGGTGTGGAGGCAGGCGACGGGTGTTGGCGTACGTGAAGCGAGTGCGCACCTGGCCCCTGCGCGAGGGGTGCCCCAGAGCGCGGATGCTCTTCGCGGACTCCAACAGCGATGTCTACAGCTCACGCAACGCCGCGCTGCAAGCCCAGGTCAGCAAGCTCACCGGGTCCGTGGACGTGCGCCACCCGCAGTGCCTCACCCGCCACCGCCAGACGGCGCGGTAGCGGGCGGGCCCGCCCGGGACTCCGCGGGCTACGGCGTGGTGAACGCGGCGCTGAACGTGGACGCGCTGGAGCCGGGCAGCCGCTCCATGCTGATGGAGGGCGCACGCCAGGGCTCGAAGCCCGGCGAGCCATCCGCCGTCACACGCAGGAAGTACGTGGAGGCGGGCTCCAGCGCGTTGGGAGGCAGGCGCAGGTACGTCCTGTCACCGGGCACGTAGAAGCGCTTCGCGGGCGGCGTGACGGAGCTGTCGGTGAGCTTGGTGAGCGTCACGCTGTAGGCCTGGGGCGTGCCCAGGACCGGCTGCCGCCAGCTCACCACCGGCTGGGTGGTGCCCACCGACCGCGACACGTAGGCATCCAGGCCGTCGATGCGCACCTCCCGCGGTGGTGAGATCTTCGGCACGATGGGACCCGCGATGAAGTGCTCCAACCGGTCGACGACGGTGATGGAGCCAGTGGGGTAGTGCCCCCTGGCCCCCACGACGACCGGGGCCCCCGCGCGGAACGTATAGGTCGCGTACCCCAGCACGCCCCACGAGGCGGGATAGGGATTGCCGAAGGCCATCCGGCGCGTGATGACGCCGTTCTCACCGCGCGGCAGGGTCAGGTTGAGCAGCTCTCCCTGGTAGCCCACCCAGCCATCCTCCAGGCCGTGCGGCACGGGCAGCACCTGGAAGATGGGCAGGCTGAGCGTCGAGTCCGGGTTCACGTCCGCGCGCCAGCGGGTGAACTCGGACAGGCGCCACTCCATGGAGAACTCGCTCCGGGGCGTGGGCTGCAGGCTGCTCGTCAGCGACAGGGGCGTGGTGCCATCCGGCGTGAACGCGAAGGACGGCAGGTGCTGGCTGCTCGTCACCGTGGTGTAGGCCATGGGCGCGCCGCTCGGCAGGGTCCCGGACGGCACGGCATTGAGCTGGTTGACGTACACCCGGTCGCCCTTCGCCGGGTCCAGGACGGGCAGCGGGTAGCCGGTGAAGCCTGTCAGGAAGGCGTCCGGGTCTTGATGAGACGTGGTGCCGGCCGAGGGCCACGCCGTGAAGTCGAGCGACGCGGCCAGGTCCACGTCGCCGCTGACCACCTGGAAGACCGTGCCCGGCGAGCTGATGGACTCGTAGTCCTGCCAGGGATCCATCTGGGACAGGTCCGCCGTCACGGGCGTGTAGGTGACCGGCGAATAGACGGCGTCCGGACGCCCCACGCGGTTGACGCCCAGGTCGAAGCGCCGCTCCCGGGTCAGGTAGTAGAGGTGGTTGGAGCGGACGAAGAACTCCCCATCCGGGATGTTCTCGAAGCGCATGCCGCCCGGCACGGGCGTGCCCGAGCGCCGGTCGAAGCCCACCCCGCTCGGGTCGGGCACGAGGAGCTCCAGGTCGCGGGTGGACAGGTCCTGGGGAACCACCGTCACGCCGGTGCTCGCATGGAAGCGGGAGTCGGCCGTCACCAGCACGGAGGTGTCGGGTACGCCCGCGTCCGGCTCCACCGGCCCCGCGTCGGGTTCGCCACAGCCCGGCAGCAGGTCCCCGTCGCTGACCGTCGCGGTGCCTTCGCGGGGGTCGCTCCACACGACGTCCGGCCCCTTCACCTCATCCGAGGGAGGCCCTGCTTCCGCGCAGCCCAGCCAGGCCGCGCAAGAGGGAACGAGCAACAACGACAGACGGCGCAATGACATGACGGTCCCGGGAGGCATGAAATGGATTGACGGCCGGGCCTCAGCCCAGACCCGGCCCCTCTATACGCAGTGGGCGTTTTTCCCTGGCTCATTGAATTTCCCGGGATTTTCCAGCAGCTCCCTGCGCGCTGACCGCGTCCGGATGGACCGCGCCGCGGTGGACGGTGAACGCGGAGAGGAGCCAATCTGGCGTGTGTCTGCTGGAGCTGTATGGCCTCTGCGCCGGCCCGGAGTGCGGCTCATGGGCTGACCGTCAGCCTCCCCCACCTCCCGCCCTGCTCCCGCCCGCTACGCCCAAGAGGGCTCCTGTCCTTCCCATGCTCCGCGTGTCCATCGTTCCGCGAGGCCATGCCACACGTGAATGCATGGTCTCCCACTCCGCGGCTGCGAATCCGCGAGGAGGAACCATGACGGAGACACTGGAAGTCGTCCCACGGGAGCGAGAGGAAGGCGCGGCGGTCCTGCTGCGTTCCTGGCAGCTGACGAGGGCGCTGCTGCAGGAGCTGTCCCCCAGGGACCTGCGCACGGGGCGCTGGTTCACCCAGCTGCTGTCCATCTATCTGCGGCACTACGACACGCACCGGCTGCACGCGGTCGCCGCGGCGAAGGGGACGGGCGCTGACACCACCGAAACCCTCATCCGGCAGGCCTGCGAGGCGGCCTTCCTCACCGGCGCGGGGAGTGGCTCGGTCACCACCGGCATCACCGCGGCCTCGGCGGACGCGGGCGTCGTCGGGTTGATGGTGGCCCTTCCCGCATCGGGGATTGTCGTCACGGCGGAGATGATCGTGCGGGCCCTCATCCACCTGCGGCTGGCGTGCGACCTGGCCAGCGCCTTCCACATCCGCTTCGACCCGGAGGACCCCGCGGATTTCTCGCGACTCTACGCCCTCCTCCGTGGCGGGGGGCACGACGAGGAAGAGGACCCGCTCGGCCTGGAGCGCGTGGAGCACCTGTCGCAAGCGAAGGCGACCGACCTGGGCGAGGACCTGGGGGCGAAGCTGCTGGGTGACAGCGTGGCGCGCAACATCGTGCCCTTCCTGAACGTGGTGACGTCCTCCGTGGACAACTGGCGGCGCACCCGGCGGCTGGGCGACTCCATGCTGCGCTACGTGCGGCTGCGCCACGCGCTGGAGGACGCCGACGCGGCCCTGCGCGAGGTGGCGCCGCGGAACGAGAGCCTGCTGCTGGAGAGCGCGTGGTTCCTCTTCGTCTCCGACGGCCGCCTCCGCGAGGAGGAGTCCGCCGTGCTCACCCACGAGCTCTCCCGGCTCACCCCGGCGCGGCGCCGGGAGGCGCTGGTGCGCTTCGTGGACGATGAGTCCGAGTGGCTCCAACGCCTGCGCTCGGCACCGGCCAGCGCGCGTGAAGTCCTCCAGGAGTCCTTGAACGCGCTCGCCGCCGCGGACCTCGCCGTGACCGAACCCGAGCGGGCCCTGCTTCAAAAGGCCGCGCAGGCCCTCCACACCTCCCTTGACAGAGGGCACCTGGAAACGCTGGTGCGGCGCTACCGCGAGGAGGGCGTGGCCCATGCGCCCAAGGCCCCGGCCGCCGTGCCACGCGCATCCCCGGCGGCGCGGGAACAGGAGACGCCGGCGCGCATCCACTGAGGTCCCCTCCCCGCCCCTCCAAGCCCTGGGGAGGGAGCTCTGTTGTTTCAGGAGTTCTGCCGGACCTGCACGGTGATCGCGCGGCGCCCGAGCTGCCACGTTGTCGCTGGGGGCATCCATGACATCACCCGGTAGGCCCTCGCCTGGCGTTGCGGTCGGAGGTAGTTTGCGAGAGGGCTGGTTGCACCCGAGTTTGCCGGCTCGGGGATGGCCTCGAAGAGCCAGGAGTGGTGCCTCTAGCGCTCCTGGCCCTTCGCTTCCGCGACCCCATCTTCTGGGCGGCAGGCGCGACGGAAGCCATCAGACAGGGAGGTCGGTAGAACCGACACCCTCGGCGCTCGTGCCCGCGCGTGCGATGTCCGCGCCGTGTCCACCCACGACAAGACGAAGACGCCGCGGGAGCGGCGCCGGGCGCCACGCTGGCGGTGGAGAGCACCAATCGGGGCGCGTTGTCGTTGAAGGTGAGAGCAGCGGCGCCAGAGCGCTGAACGACGCCAAGCAGCGTAACAACGTTACGCCCGTCTCCCCTGGCGCATCCGAGGTCGCTGCCTACCGCGAGAAGGTGCTGCCGGCCGACGGGCTGCCCGCGCTCATCGCGTAGAGGCGGCGTGCTCCGGGGCCGGCCTTCATGCGCGGCTCCGGCTCCCTCCTGAGAAGGATTGAAGCACAAGAAAAACGAAACTAAACAGCTATGCATGCGCAGTTTGAACACCCGATTCTTGGGCATGCTCGTGGCGGCGCTCGCGCTGGTGGGGGCGGGCTGTGGTGGCGGTGCCCATGCGCGGGCGAGCGACACCGAGCCCAGCGCCACTGCGGTGTACCTGGCCCAGGCGCAGTGCGGCCCCCAGGACTCCACGGTGAGCTGCTGCGTAAAGACGCACCCGGGCAACCCCACGCGCTGCGGGGCCACGGACTTCGAGGCAGAGGAAATCCTCTTCGGCGCCAGGGTCGCCAAGGAGCTGGCCCGCGAGGACCTGCCGGAGTGGAAGCGCTACTGCATGAACGAGTACGAGAAGTGCCAGAATCAGGACTGGATAGGCTCTTGCTACGACTGCTTCCGCCTCTGTGAGGGCCAGCAGGGGGAATGGCCGCACGACCGATGCTTCCGGCAACGGAAGGGCCGGTAGCGGCATGAGCCAGGACATCAACTGGGACGAGGTGCGTGCGCTCGCTGCGCGCATCGAGGCCGGCGAAGCACTGGCGCTCACTCCAGACGTGCGGGAGTTGCTGCTGCGTACTGCGCGCGAGGTGGCCATCCCTGAGCCGGATGCACAGGCCGCCGTCCAAGACGCGGCTACTGCGACCGCGCTTCTGCGCGAGGCTCGCTCGCGGATCCGCGAGGGCTCCATGCGCTTGGCGCGCACGAGGATGCTGGCTGGGGACCTCGCGAAGGCGGGCGATAAAGCCGGGGCCCGGAAGCTGCTGGAGGACCTGCTCGCCGTGGAGGTGGTGCCTCTCTACCGGCAGCAGGCGGAGCTGGAGTTGGAGGACCTGGACTGACCGGCGCTCACGCGCACCGCGGGCACAGCACCAGCCACTTCTTCTGGAAGCTGGTCCCGCGAGTCGTCTCCTTCAGCACGAGCGAACCCTCGCGAGGGGCCACCTGGGCGCCGCAACCGGCAGAGCCCAGCGCGGAGGTTGGGGCGCCTGCCCTGCTCGGCGCTCGCGCACACCAGGTGCCGCGTGCCGGTGGCGGCGGAGTACTCCACGTACTCGCCCTTGAGGATGCGCCCGCTGCACCCGGCCGCCGTGCACGTGCCCGCCTTCGCCGCGATGATGGTGGGCACCTACGCGCCCCACGCCGACGGGCGGCGGGACTCCACTGCGGGGAGCGCGAGCCCCATCTGAGCGCCCTGCCCCACCGGGCGCGGCCGCACATCCCGAGGCGCGGCCGCGCGGCGCTGGCGCAGTTTCCCGGAGACGCGCGCGGGCAGCTCCGGCCCGAGCCCCTTGGCGTCGAGTGCCTCGCGCATCCGCTTCAGCGCCTGTCGGTGGAGCCGCAGCACCTCGTCCTCCGACAGGCGCAGCTCCTGGGCCACAGTCCGCGCCGCGGGCTCAGCGCCCGGGCCCCGCTCGTAGCCCGCCAGCTTCTGGGCCACCACGCGCTGCAGGCGAGGCATCTGGTACAGCTCGGTGAGGGCCGCCTCGCGCTCGGCCACCAGTCGGTGACGCGCGGCCGTCGTGTCCACCAGCCCGAGGCGCGTCTCCATGTTCGCCGCGGAGTCCCGGCCTTCCTCGCCGGCCAGCAGCTGGTCCAGGGAGACGGTGGAGATGGAGCCCTCCCCCAGCGTCAGGATGGAGGCCTCGTCCAGCCCCTGGGCGCGCAGCGCGGTGGACACCGGCACGCCCTCCTTCCGCGCCGCCTTCTTCGCCCGCCGAAGCCGCTTCAGGGCGTGGTCGGTGACACCCGCGGCCAGGGTGAGACGCTTCTTCATGGTGTTGCTCCCGTTGAGGGGGGTGGATAGCACCAGGAAGAAGGGGCGGCTCAGACGCGCGGCATCCAGTTCCAGCAGCCGTCCATTGGGGCCTCGGTGGCCGCCTGGCGGCCATGCTCACCGGGAAGGGCAGCGCGTTGGGCGGCTTCACGAGCAGGGACACTGAGCCGTCGCTGTTGACGGCGGTGATGTCCGCCGCGCAGACCAGGACGCCGTGCTGGTAGTGGACGGCGCGGTCGATGGAGGGCTTCTGGCCGGGCGGCACCACCGGAGCCCCGACCGGTCCCGGCAGCACCGTGGACACGGACGCGACCGGCGTGTTGATGGTCTCGGCGACCGCGAGCCAGCCGGCGCGCACCAGTGTGGAGCACTTCTCGAACGGGCGCAGCTCGGCGCCCGTCACCGCGGAGCGTCCTCCGGTGACGCTGCCGTAGCAGTGGTACAGCATCAGGGCGAGGGCGAGCTTGCTGGGGCTGGCCTGGGCCAGTGCCTTCTCGGCACTGGCGATGAGCTCGGGCGGAGGCGTGTACGGCGCGGGGGTGGGCGTGGACATGGGCGCTTTTCCTGGTGCGGCGGATGAGCTGCACCACGAAGAAGGGGCGCCTCGCGGGGGGCTCGCCTCTTGGTGGCTTCGGTCCTGCCTCCGCCTGAGGTCACTTGCGATATGCCAACATGGCCATCAGCCGACGGCGCTTCGCCCCCGCTGAATGGCCAAGCAAATGAAGGAGCGGATCATGCGAACAGCCCCAATCCTGCTGGCTGTCCTAGGTATCCTTGCATTTCAGCCGTCGACCCCAAATTACGGAGCGCCAACGGAGGCCGGCCAGAAGGAAAGCGCCTCGTCCGGCCAAGTAGTAGGGGGGGCCTGCACGCCCATCTCATACGCATGCGCACCAGGCAGTGGTGGGTGGCTGGTCTGTAACGCCCAGGGGGCGTGGGTATATGGGGGGGATTGTCCTCCAGGCACGAGCTGTTGGTTCTATCAGCCCGCCCTGAGCCCATATTGCGTTCCCCAAGGCTTCACACTGCCCTGATTGCAGTAAGCGCTCATGCTGCGCGTTGTTGCGTGCGGGTGGACTGCACGGCACTAGCAGGAAGGGGCGGCTCAGCGGCGTGGCAGCCAGCGCGGGTGGTCGCACTGGCCCAGGCGCCTGCCGCACAGGTGGCATCGAGGTGGCGAGCCCATCAGGAGGTGAAGGGCAGCCGGCGGAAGCCCAGGACGTCGCTCCGGTAGGCGATGCGCGGGTGCGTCTTCACGCGCGCCCCAGCCGCAGCCGCAGCCGCCAGGGTGAGCGTCGTGCTCCCGCCTCCGGAGGCTCCCATCACCACGCCCGCTCCGACTTACACCATGACGTGGTTCGGGTCGTCACGCGTCACCGGGCGCCCCTGAAGCGTCGTGTGGCCCGCGCGCCCGTACAGCACGAGGTCGCCTGGCAGCAGCTCCGCCTCCGTCGCCACGGGCGCGCAGATGTCCCAGAGGCGGTCCGTGTTGTGCGTGGCCCGCCAGTCCGGGCCGCCCACCTGGTTGAGCGCCCACGTCACGAGTCCGGAGCAGTCGAAGAAGCGCGGGCCATCCGCTGGCACGCGCTGCCCCTTTGCGCCCCACCGGTAGGGCGAATGCATCTGGGCGAGGACGAGGGCGAGGAAGGCGGCGCGCTGCGAGGTGATGATGGGCACGGTGGACTCCGGGGACTGCGACGTGTTCCCCGGAGAAGGGGTGCCCATTGGCTCACCGCGAATGGCAGCGCCATCCTGGCGAGGCAGCACCAACCCTCAAACCAGGAGAAACGGATGCGAGTGGCAATCATTGCCGGGCTGATGACTGTGGGGCTGATACTCGGCTGCGGCGGCCCTGAAGCAGAGGGAACGGCAGAAGCCAGCGATGGGCGAGCGGATAGTGCTTCAGCTCAATCAGCGTCCGCCGACTGCTACGATGCGTGCAGCGAAAAGCTGAGGATTTGTTATCGAAAAGGGGGCGGCATAAACGAATGTTTTGCCGCATTCGAAGCATGCGAGGCGAAGTGCGAGCTGGCGGGAGCTGCCCCCTCCCGCCAGGACGAGAGCGCAAAGCTTCTCGCGGCAGGCCTCCCACCCGACAACATCTGCCACGTCTGGTGTGACGTCGGCCCTCGCGCGGGCTATCGAACATCCGCCTACGCCGGCAGCATCGCGGCATGCTTTGCCTTCGCCCGTGATGAGTGTGGAGAATCGGGCACGTACACGTACAACGCCAAGCCTGGGCCTTTTGATCTGCCACGGCAAGGGATGAGGCTCAGGGGTGGCCAGGGCTTGCGTCCTTGGCCACCACGTTGGCGGCGTGCTGCATCTGCCGAGAGGTGCGCTCCCCCATCAGCAGCGTGACGTGGTTCACCGCCTGGTGCAGCTGCGGCCGCGCGGCGCCCATCCAGTCCTGAGCCATCCCCTCATATGAAGCCAAGCGCTTCTTTGAAGACAGGGTGACAATGGAGGAGTTCGGCGAAGCGCTCGACGAGAGGCCGCAATCGTTCCTCCTTCACCATGAGAATGGCTTGGTAATACATGCAGCCCTGCCGGAAGAGCGAGTAGGTGCGCGTCTTGGCTGTGTTGGCCTTCAAGCCCTTTTCCATCCCCAGACTCTCCCCAGCGGCGCCCAGCAGCGTCAGCAGCACCTGGGCCAAGGCACTCACCAGCAGCAGCCTGTCTCTGCGCTCGGGACTCTTCACACGCACCGAGGACAGTCCCATCCCGAATCTCAAGTCCTTGACGTCCCGGAATGTCTCCTCGCACGAGAAGCGTCGGGCATAGAGGTCCACCACCTGGCGTGCGCTGACAGCCCCCAGGCTGGTGGCCAGACACCACGGCTCCTTCATTCCCTTCTGGCGCACCAGCACCACCGCGGGCACCGGAAGGTCGGCTGGAGCGCTACGGACAGCTTTCGCTATACTCCCCCTCCGCCTAGGAAAACGCCGGGGGTGTGAACATGGGCATCAGGGGCAAGTGCTTCAACAAGCGATACAACGAACCGCCCAGGCCGTGTCCGTTATTCATGCAACAGCAGGATACAGATGATGGTCTGTGCGCCACCTGCCGCAAAGCGCTGAAGGCTCCGACCGCGCCCAAGTTCGAAGCCCCCAAGACGCCCTACCTCAAGAAGAAACCCACGCCCTCAGGGGTCGTCGAAAAGAAGAGCACCGCCCCGAGGCAGGTGTCCTCCACGTCCACCAGCCTGCCGCCCGTCGAGATGATCTCGGCCCGGGAGCTCACGAAGCCCGCGAACCTTCCTCTCAGGGATGCAATGCATGTGGAAGTGAAGGGGCGTGGAAAGCTCTTCGGCCAGCTCGCCAGCCCGTCGGATGCGCCTACGCTGAAGGTGCGCGTGGGTGGCACCACGAACCAGCATGTCTGGGTCAACGCCCAGGACGTGGTCCCGCACCCCACCCTCCAGGCCATGCGCGAGAACGAGGTCTCACGCGAGGCCTTCTCCCAGGCGCTCTGCCGGCTGACCTGCGACGAGCAGCCGCGGCTTCACATCATCTGGTTCGGGAGCGCGCTGCCCGAGGCCCGGATGAAGGCCCTGGACACCTGGATCAGCGCATTCGACCCCGGCCTCCAGGTGTATGTCTGGGCGGACTCACGTGTTCGCGGCTGGGACGCCATCAACTCGCAGTTCTTCGGCAAGTCCCGATGCAAGGTGTTCGATGCCAGCGTGGCGCTGGCCGCGGCCTGTCAGGCGATGTGGACCGATGCCTATGAGAAGGAAATCGGGCTCAGGCCCCGCATGGAGGGCGCCGAGTGCTTTGTCGCGTCCGCGGCTGCTTCGGATGTGCTGCGCCTGGTGGTTGTCTACCTGTACGGGGGCCTCTACCTGGACATGGACATGCCCATGGCCCGGGATTGGAAGAAGAGGAACATCTCCTTCCCGCTGAACGAGCACGGCTTCGCGCTTCTGCGGTGGCAGAACGGGCATCCCGTCAACGCGGGCATGGCCGCCCGTCCGAATTCTCCCAAGCTGGCCAAGGTCATCCATGCGTACGTGGAGGCGATGGCGAACTACCTGTCGTTGTACCTCTCCGACAAGGACCTCCAGCTCATCACCCAGACGATGCGCGAAAACCACGACAAGTGGACGGAGGAGATGCCGGTGTTTCTCACGGCGAAGAATTTCACGATGTTCAGGACAGGTCCCGACGTCCTCAATGAGGCCGTCACAATGGTCCTCGGCGCGCCAATGATCACCTGGGAAAGAAATTATCAGTTCGCCGTGGAAGGCATGCATTACGGCAATGAACTCTCGTGGCTATCCCCCAGGGCCATGTGGTTCCCGTAGGGAGCCCTCTGCGCAAAAGTGGCGAAACCCCGGGTCCAGCGCCATGCGCGAGGCCAACTCGTCCGACAGCCCCCGAGCTCGGCCCAAAGAAAAAGCCTGACAACCCGTACTGGATTGCCAGGCTCCTTCACTGTGGAGGCGGAGGGAATCGACCCCTCGGGCAGTTACCCCCTATCACGGCCTCTGGGCGCTCGCGTTCGGCAACGGCCTCATGAACCAGCCACCCGTACGCTGTTCTTCACCGCGGATCCGGAGATGGAGTCCCAGGCGCTGAGCCTCTCGCGGTCGAAGCAGGAAACATTCCAGGGATGCGCCCGGGGAAGCCTGCCCCGGGCGCATCCAGCTTCCTGTCGGTGACCGCCCCCCGCTGGGAGCTTGTCGCTACCAGATGCAGCTGAGGAATCCGCCGGGGGTGAACACCGGGATGGAGCTCAGCGCGCCATCCGGAACCTCACCGTGCGCGGTGGCGGCCACGGGCGACCGATACATACCGGGGAGAGAGGAGTTGATATACCCCAGACTATACACGGTGCTGCTCGAGCGCTCGCGCAAGAGAGCGCCGCACCAGGGCTCGTGCGTGTTGTTGGCAAGCGTTCCCAAGGGGACGATCTTCACGCTGGACGCGCCCCCGTAGTAGGCGAGGTCCGACGCATTGGTGATGGGGTACTTGGCGCCCGCGATCCAGAGATAGACTTGGCTCCCCGTGCGCTCCTGGACCAGGACCTTGTAGGAGTAGTTGAAGAACGTATCACTCCAGCCGGCGTTCGGGATGTTGTTGACGGTCCTCCAGTCATCCCAGTAGTCCAACTCCGTGGGACTCGGAATCCACCAGAACATCTCTCCCACCACGACATAAATCGCAGAGAAGCCAATCTGGCGGAGCAGCGTGCCCTCCTGGGGAATCTCCGCATAGGAATCGATGGTGGCCTGGGACAGCACCACCGTGCTGGCGGAGGAATAATTGCTCCACTGCGCGGGAGGGATGAAGAACCGCGCGCCACCCGCCACCACGTATCGGTTTGTCGTGTCCGTGCTGAGGAGAACGTAACCGTCCGGGATGGGCGCGTAGCCCGCGAGGGCCTGAGCACCAAAGAGACTCAGCCCCAGAGCGAGCCAACGAGGAAATATTGCGAGAAACGAGACAACGCGCACGGATTCATCTCCATTCAAGGGTGGGTGCTGCCGAGCGGACCGGGTATCCGGGGACAAGGCGATTCCGCTGACAGCCGCTGGGGGCGGACAATGATTCGCACTCCCAGGAACTGACGTCGCCCGGGCCGGTGGCGACGCCTTGAAAGGTAGAGCAAAGCAAACCAATGGAGCAACAAGTGTTTGCCTTGTGAACGCTATCGCCAGGATTTGCACCTTCACCAGGAAGCGAATTGCAACAGGACTGGAGAAGTCCAGAGCAGGTGCCGGAACCGGGCCCGCCCAAGGCCCCTGGCCATGAAGGCTCCCAAGACCAGAGGTGAGAGGCCATTCGCGCGCAGGGCTCGTTGAACCCGTAATGCCATGCACGGGAGCCTCCGCGGCCACACCGCCCACCATGCTCCAGCCGCAAAGCAAGAGGCCAGCCCAGGCGGAGCAAGGACTCCTCACTGGTTTTCATCGGAGAATCCCCCACTTCGAGTGGAGTTGGATTCCCACCATGATCTGGTGGGTCATGCGATGGAGTAGGGGCAGCTCTGATCAGACAGGAGCGGCCTCGATCCTCGCGAGCCCCGCCTCCGCACCGGCCTCATCCATGGCCCGGGTGTAGCCGCGGGTGACGGGCTCCCTACCGGCAGTGGACGCTGTCCTTTCCGCATCGGGTGCGGTGGGTGCTGCTCAAGGACGTGGGGCTACTCTCGGACGTCCTCACCCTCTTCCTGCGCGCGGTGTTCGCCCTGCAGCGCCGGAAGGGCACGACGGCATGGCCTACGTGGTGGGCAGGTCGGGCCGTGTCGTTCATCCAGTTCTTCGGCTCCGCCTCGCAGGTGACTCCTCATTTCCACTCGCTGGTGCCGGACGGCGTCTTCGTGCCGCGGGAGGGCGGCGTGCGCTTCGAGCCGTTGCCTCCGCCCACGCAAGCAGAGGTGGAGCGACTGCTGCGGGTGGCGCGTCACCGGGTGCTACGCCTGCTGGAGAAAAGAGGGGCCCTGCCCGCGCAAGGGCCCGAGGACGCGCTGCAGACATACCAGGCGCACTCCCTGCTGCAGCGGCTGCGCTGGACGGAGGTGGACGTGCGGCTCCCTCCCAGAAAACAGCCCCGGTGCGCCTTCCTGGAGGGCTTCTCCCTGCACGCCAAACGCACCTGCATGCGAACGACAGGCAAGGACTGGAGCGGCTATGCCGCTACGGGGCACGCGGTGCGCTGGCACTGGAGCGGTTGTCACGAGCGGAGGATGGCCGCATCGCCTATCGCATGAAGCGCCCGCTGCCGGACGGAACCACGCACCTGCTCTTCACCGGGCTTACGCTGCTCCGCCGGCTGGCCAGCCTGGTGCCTTCGCCGAGGGCAAACCTGACGAGGTTCCACGGCATCTTTGCCCCAGGCGCGAAAGTGCGGCCATTCCTGCTCCCTCAAGCAGGGGCGGAGCCGGGGCTGGAGGAGGAGAGCCTCGCCTTTGCCGCGACGGTGGAGGAGCCGAGGAAGGAGCGCACATCCCGTTTGGACCAGGCCGGGCTGCTGAAAAGGACGTTC